>JBBROH010000005.1:0-55088 GCA_038229595.1 Chloroflexia bacterium
ATGCCGCAGCGGATGATCGCCATGTGGCAAAAGGCCAGCAATGGGATCAGCCGCGCCGAGATGGAGCAGATGCGGGCTACCCTGCGCCTGCTGGCGGACAACCTGGGCGAAATAGATGGTACAGCTTGTGGAGAGTAGCTCCCCCCTCAGCTTTCGCAGAGCCGCTCTTGCGCCCGCGCAGCTTGACACCTGTGCAGCGTGGCGACTCACATCCCTCCGCACCCACTCTGTTACGAGTGGCTAGTGATCGCAGCGCAGGGGCGTAACAAGTTACGCTCCAGCGCAACTCAGCAAGCAACATCCAGCGCAGGAGCGCGACAAGTTACACCTCCACAAACAGGCAAGAATTGTTGGTCGTAGCGTCCAGGTACTATTTAGATAACAGAAAGGGAACATAGAGTAATGGCAACTGAAGTAGTTGAGAAACCGAAAGCGGAGATCAAGAACGAGGAGCCGCCGCTAAATGACAACCGCCTGAGTGGGCGACCGCTCTACCTGGCGATTGGTGGCATCCTGCTCACCATGCTGATCTCTGCCCTCGACCAAACCATCGTTGGTACGGCCATGCCACGGATCATCACCGAGCTAAAAGGCTTCGAACTGATCTCCTGGGTGACGACCGCTTACCTGCTCACCTCGACGGCGGGCATCCCGATCTTCGGCAAGCTGTCAGACATCTTTGGCCGCAAATACATCCTGATGGGTGGTATCGGCCTGTTCGTCCTCGGCTCGATCTTTTGTGGCGTGGCTCAGGACATCAACCAGCTAATCTACGCCCGTGCCTTCCAGGGCATCGGGGCAGGGGCAACCCAGGCCGTGACCTTCACGATCATCGGCGACATCTTCACCCCGGCAGAGCGGGCCAAGTGGCAGGGTATCTTCTTCTCCGTTTTCGGCCTCGCCAGCGTGATCGGGCCGAGCGTCGGCGGCTGGATCGCCGACAACCCCGGCTGGCGGTGGGCCTTCTACGTCAACATCCCCCTGGAGGTGCTGGCAATCGTCGTTCTTTACTTCGTGCTGCCGGTCAATATCGGGCGCACCTACCAGGAGGGGAGCATACGTGGCAAGCTGGGGCGGATCGACTTCCTCGGCGCAGCCCTCTCGCTCGTCTTCATCGTCCCCCTGCTGCTAGCTCTGGTTTGGGGTGGGCAGACCTATGCCTGGAGTTCGTGGCAAGTGATCGGGGCGTTCGGGCTGGCAGCGGTCGGCCTGGCCGCCTTCATCAGGGCAGAGGCGCGAGCGAAGGAACCGATCATGCCGCTCGACCTGTTCAAGAACAAGGTGTTCAGCGTCGCAGCCCTGCTAACCCTATTCAGTGCAGCCGCCCTGTTCGCGGTGATCCTCTATAGCCCCTGGTTTGTGCAAGGGGTGATCGGCAAGAGCGCGACCAGCAGCGGCGCGATCCTCACCCCGCTGATGCTGATGCTCGTCACTGGCGGCATCGTGGTGGGCCAGATCGTGGCCCGCATCGGCAGGTACAAGGTGTTCGCTGTAGCCGGTACCATCGTCCTCACCTTCGGCGTGTATCTGCTCAGCGGCATGGGGGTGGATACGGATGAGGGAACGGTCGTCCGCAACATCCTGATCGTCGGCCTCGGCTTTGGTATGTTCTCGCCCATCGTCAACCTGGCGGCGCAGAACTCACTGCCGATGCAGCGACTGGGCAGCGGCACGGCTACCATCTCGTTCCTCCGCAGCATCGGCTCAACCCTCGGCGCAGCAGTGGTTGGTACCCTCGTGACCAGCACCTTCAGCAACGAACTGCACGCCAAGATCAGCGACAGCACGATCAACACTGTTACGCAGGCGGTACAGAAGTTCGGCCCGTCGCAGGGCTTGACCCCGCAGGCGGCCACCCAGTTTGCCGAAAACATCTTCAGCGTGCGTTCGCTGACCGACCAGACCTTTCATGCTGCCAGCCAGCTTGCCCTCACGCGCATCGTCGGGGCGGAGCAGGCAAACAGCATCTTGGGCAACCTTGCCTTCGCCCTGCAACAAGCGTTGCACAACGCCTACATCGCTGGGGTAGTGATCAGCGGGCTGCTGATCGTCCTCGCCATCGTGCTGAAGGAAGTCCCCCTGCGGGCTAGCCCCAAGCGCGAGCGAGCCGCCCAGAACCAGAACAACGAGTCGCTTGCGCCCGCCCCCCCAATGGAGCCGGTGATCTAGCAGCCACCCGCCCGCCCCTCCTCCCTGCGGGGAGGCAAGGCGGGGCCAAAACTCGCGGCTAAAGAGGCTTGACTCTATGCCCAGGTTGTGGTATCATAAGTCTGCGCGAGAGATCGAGCAATATGGAGGTGTGGTGTAGCGGCCCAACATGCATCCCTGTCAAGGATGAGACCGCGGGTTCGAATCCCGTCACTTCCGCCAGAAATAAGAGAGAGGTCAGGCAACCCGCTTGGCCTCTTTTCTTTGGCCGCAAAGCCAACCAGGAAGCCCCCTCTGTCGCCAGCGGGGGCTTCTGCGCGGTCGCTTACTGCCCGCGCCTGCGGGTGAGAGTGGGCAGCAAGGCGAGAGCCAGCCCGAAGACGATCATGGCGAGGCCAACCCAAATCCAGGTGGGGTTGTTGTTCATGAAGCTGGGCAAGGCGGTGAAGATACCCGTCCCTTGCAAGAAGAAGACCAGGCCAGAGAGGGCCAGCAGGCCGCCGATGATCTGTTGAACTCGGTTTGCCATAGACATGGTTTGCTCCTTTGTGCTTGCCAACATTGGTTCCGGTCGCCTCAGCGGTCGTGCATCTCGCGTTCGGCTTCGCGCTTCTGGTCGCGCTCGGCCAGTGCGTCGCGCTTGTCGTAGGTGTGCTTGCCCTTTGCCACTGCCAGTTCGAGCTTAGCCCGCCCGTTCTTGAGGTAGAGGCGGGTGGGAACGAGGGTTAGCCCCTTCTGCTCGGACTTGATGCGTAGGCGCACGATCTCGTCCTTGTGCAGCAGCAGCTTGCGCGGGCGCAGTGGGTCGTGCTGGAAGTAGACCCCAGCCTGCTCGTAGGGAGAGATGTGCATCCCGATCAGCCAGACTTCGTTGTTCTCCAGCCGGGCGTAGCTGTCGCGCAGGTTGACCTTGCCCGCCCGCAGCGACTTGATCTCGGTGCCGCTGAGGACGAGGCCCGCCTCGTAACTTTCCTCTATAAAGTAGTCATGGAACGCCTTGCGGTTGGAGGAAATCAACTTTTCGCCCGCTCGATCATCGGCCATCGTCTTGTCCTATCTTCAGCCCTTGCACCAGAGTCGGTGTTGCCATCGTGCTGTGCATCAATCATACCAACAACCCACCCGCTTGAGCAAGCCCCGATCTACAGCGCAAGGAGCATCTCGTGCTGCGTGCTAACATCCTGGAAGCCGAGGGCGCGGCAGGCTTGCAGCACACTGCGGTCAGCGGGCAGGTCGGTTAGCTCGATCTCGGCCCGCTCACCACCAACGTGCTGGATTAGCAAGGCGAGGTCGTTGGCACTGAGCGGGTCGATCAAGGCGGCGGCGTAGAGGGTAACTTGCTCCGCCCGCCTGCGGTAGATGATCGCGGCGGTCGCGCCACCAGGCCGCATCGCCACCAGACCCTCACCGCCTATCGCCACCAGGCTGCTCCGCTCGCGGTACCAGATCGGCTGGCGGCCCGTCAGCAGCCAATCGTGCAGCTTCTCCGGCTCGGCGGGCTGCACCTTCGCGGTAGTCACGTGTTGCGCCAACGCAGCCAACTCGATAGCTAGCTCGATGTGGCCGTATTGGGGGACGAAGCCAGCCCCTGCATACAGCCGCATCGCCCGCTCGTTCTGGATCAGCACTTCCAGTTGCAAGCTGGTCAGGCCAGCTTCGCGGGCCACCACAAGCTGGCGGTCAAGCAGCAGCTTACCCACGCCCTGCCCACGAAACGCTGGCACCAGGGCAAAGCCGCCAAGCCAGCCCCGCTTGCCGCGCGCCCCCAGCCTGCTGAGGCCGACGAATTGGCCGTCGGCGGCGTGCATCGCCAGCGAGTGGGTCAAATCCAGGCTGCTGATCCGCATGAAGCTAGCTGCTGCGCTAGCATCGCTGCGTACTGGCCGGTAGTACTCGGCGAAACCAGCATTGACCAGGGCGGCGATCTCGGCCATGTTGTAGCTAAGCAGGTTGCTAAAGGTGTATTCGCTCATGCCGCTAGTATAGCAGGTTGCGGGCTGGCTCACTCGCAGGCGGGCGGCGGTGCATCCAGGCTGACTGGGGCGAAGGGGGCGACGGATAGGCTGTCGCGGAAGGTGGCGGTGGCGGGCTTGGCAGTGTCGTCGCTGCGGTAGAGACCGTAATGCCCTTCGCTGTTGGCGGCATGATTGGGGAAGTCGTGGAGCGTCCAGCCCAGCAAGCCCACCCCCCCGGCTGCGTCCGGCAGGGTGCTGGCGTAGAAGGCGCGCTCGGCCTCCTCGCTGCCTGCACCCTCCCCCGCGCTGGCCTGACCAGCCTCCTCCACCAGCAATGGCTTGTCACTCCAACCGCGCAGTTCGAGCAGCACGTCGCGCAGGCTGCGCCCTGGGTAGTTGCGGCTGTAGTAGTGGAAGGAGATGAAATCCACCAGCCTGGTCAGCCTACCCTCGGCCACCGGCACGGCAGCAGCCAACGCCAGGCCGACGGTCAGCGGGTGGTTGCCGTCCAACGCCCGCACCTGGGCGGCGATGCGGGTCAGCCAATCCAGCCGATTGCTGGCGTGATCCAGCCAGAGCCACTCCCGCTCGCTCACCACGTCTGGCTCGTTGGACAAATCCCAGCCGAGGATACGGGGGTCGCCTGCGAAGGGGGCAACGACCGCCTTCAAGTAGGCGCGCTCGTCGTTGGCTGCCAGATCGTCTGCGCCAGGCCAGGCATCCCAGCCGGGCGCGGGGTACTTGCGGTAGCCATCAAAGAGGGTGACGAGCAGGCGCATCCCCTGTGCGTCGGCGATCCGCAGCACGGTGTCCATTTTGGCTGCGCTGTAGTCGCCCTGCTGCCAGTCGCCGAGGGTAACGAAGACGCGGGCGGTGTTGCTGCCGAGGGCGGCCATGCGCTGGAAGTCGGCACGGATCGCCTGCTCATCCCACTCGCGCCAGGTGGCCCAGGCATGGTCGCCCGGATAGTAGTTCAGCCCCTTGAGGGTGACACTGTGGCGATCAGCCCCAACGAGCAGGCGGCTACCCTCTACCCGCACGAAGTCTGCTGCGCTGCCCTTCAGCTCCGCAGCAGCGTTGTTGTAGCCACGAGCGGGCTGGCAGTCGTTGCGGGCTAGCCGCTCAACCAGACCCCAACCGACCGACAGCAGAACCAGGCAGGTGATCATGGTCAGGGGGCGCAGAGTTCGCATCCACTAGCTCCTTTGCTTTGCGCTCCCGCCCAGCAAAGAGCAGGTAGCTATAGAGAACGATGCCGGTAAACAGGCCAAACAAGTAATGGTAGAGTGGAGGGATGCTGTAAGCGGGTGAGAAGAAGCCCTCGATAGTCCCCGCGATCACCAGCAGCACCGCGCCGCCGATCACCAGCTTGCCCGCCTGTGGGGCGACTAGCGATAGAGCCTCGGTGCGGCTGCGTTGGCCGGGGCGGAGCAGGGCGTTGCCCATCATCAAGCCCACCCCACCGGCCAGGAAGATCACCGAAAGCTCGATCACCCCATGCCCGCTGACGAAACTGAACAGCGGGGTTAGCATCCCATAGCGGGCGGCCAGGCCGCAGATCGCCCCGAAGCTGATGCCGTTGAAGATCGCCACGTAGAGGGTGAGCAGGCCGAAGGTCATCCCCCCGGCCAGGGCGACGACGATCACCCGAATGTTGTTGGTGATAATCTCGGCGGCGGCTTCGGGGCGGGCAGCGAAGGGTATCTTGGTCCAGATTTCGTGCTGGCGGAAGTTCTCGATCACCCCGTAAGCCTGGGTTGGGCCGAGCATCGTCACCGCTGTCTGCTCATCTACGAAGGCGGTCAGGCCGAAAGCGATTGTGCCGGGGACGAAGAACAACAGGAAGGAGAGCAGGGTGAAGCCAAAGGTCTGGCGGTAGAGGCGGGGGAAGCCGGTGGTGATGAAGCGTAGCAGCCGCTTGCCATCGAAGGCTTCGCGGTAGTAGACTACCGCATGGGCCTGGGCAACGAGGCGGTTGAGGTAGGCGGCCAGCGGGTCATGCGGGTAGTCGCGGCGGGCTACCGCGAGGTCAGCAGTGGCGTGGCGGTAGAGTTGGTTGAGCCGCTCTAGTTGGGGCGCGTTGAGCAGGCGCATATTGCCGCCGCGCACACTATGCAGCAGGCCCTCCAACTCGCCCCATTGCCCCTGCCTGCTACTGATGAACTGTTCGACCGCCTGACTGGGCATCTACCACCCTCCTCACCGTTTTGTGCTACGCTGCTTATGTTATATAATAGTTGTAGGTCGCGTTTTTGTCAACGGCTAGAGCCGGGGCTACTGCAAGATTGTTCTTGTAGCATAGGGGCGAACGCAACCACCAGAGCCAGCCACAGAGAGAGGTAGCCAGCATGGACGAGATCGAGCAGCAGTTTGCGGTGGACACGCCAGAGAGCGTGGAGTTCCGCTATACGCTGGCGGGGATCGGGTCGCGCTTCTGCGCCGCACTGATCGACCACCTGATCATGGGGCTGATCCTGCTGCTGGTCATCTTCCTGGGCGGGATCGCGGTCAACTTCCTGAAGCGCGGCGACGCAGAACTGTCTGCCTCCCTGCTCACCGCCCTGATCGTGATCGTCAGCTTCGTGGTGCTGGCGGGCTACTATGTGGTGTTGGAGACGGTGCAGCGGGGGCAGAGCATTGGCAAGCGTGCGCTCGGCCTGCGCGTAATCCGCAAGAGCGGCCTGCCGATCACCTTCAGCGACTCGCTGCTGCGTAATCTCCTGCGGGTGGTAGACTTCCTGCCCGTCTCCTACGCCCTCGGTGTGGTGACCATGTTCTTTGACGGTCAGTGGCGCAGGCTGGGCGACCTGGCGGCGAACACGGTGGTGGTGCGCGAGGGGAATGTCTACCAACTAAGTCAGATTAGCGTGCGGCCACAGGCTCAGCAGCCAGTTTACGCGGCCAGCAGCGGCAACAATCTCTTGCAGAAGGCGGTGCCATTGAGCCAGCCCCTGGCCTACCAGCCCCAAGCCGCCCGCGTGATACCCGCTGCCGAAAGTGGCATCCTGCCCAGCGGCTACCAGTATGTACCCAACATTGAGCGGATGAGCGAGTTCGAGTACCAGTTGGTGCGCGACTACCTGATGCGCCGCCTCACCCTGCCCTACGAGCGGCAGGTGACGTTGGCCCGCGACCTCTCCTATCTGGTGGCGAACAAGATCGCCCTCTACCAGCCGATCAATAACTACCTGATCTTCCTCAACCAGGCCGCCGAAAGTTATGAGCAAAGCAGGCTACGCTGACCTCCTACTAAAGGAGGAGGAATTGTCCAGGCTCTGCACAAAAGGAGGCAACGATACTGTCACATTTTGCGACTAAAACCATTCGCTTCAAATCTAACAGAAAAGTTTGACAAAGCATTGCCCACTGTGATATTCTTCAGCGCATCACGTAGACAGCGGTTACGGCCTGGTCTACGCGGGTAGGCTCCAGTTACAGCCTACCTCCTGGCTCACCTTCGGCAACGCTGTTGCTGGGGGCTGAAGCCCAAAACCTTCCTTGCCAGAGCAGTACCCCCGAACGCTAGGCGCGAGTTCTGCGCCGGTAGCCAGCAGCGATGCGGTTGCCCCTTACTAGCGGCGTTCTCAGCGGCAAGGTAGCGCAGGAGGAGCAGTCTTGTCAATCTCAGGTGAAGCAGGCAACCCGAACAGCAGACGATTTCTGGCCTCTGGCCTCATGTTGCTGACCTCGGCAGCCATAATCTTGCTCAAGTTTCTGGCCCTCAGCGTGGTTGCGCTCCGCAACCCTGCCAGCCTTGCTACCCACCTGCAATCCCTCTGCCATATAATAGCACGCCCCCCGTCGGCGCGGCCCACAGCCACCCTTGCAGTGTCCCCCGCAAAGGTAGCCAGCAAGCCAGCCCGCCAATCGGGGATCAGCCATAGCTACCGCCCCCAGGCTATCAGCCGCAGGGTGGTACTCTGCTGCCCGCGCGCCTAGTCAAGCAGCCAGTCGCCCCACAGCAGCTAGCTGGGGCGGGGCGACCATGCTGCAAGTGTTCCAGATACAAGCGGAAAGGAGGTTAGTCGCCAGCTTAAGTCAGTCTAAATCCGCTGTACCCGCAGCCCCGCCCCCGGTCCGAATGTCGGCAAGGCGATCAACCAGTTACCCTAAAGGATAGAGGAGAATCAAGTTGTCCAGACGGAAGATAGGAACTAAATACGCAGTGGTCATGGCCCTGGTTGCCGTCGCCCTGCTCAGTATGACCGGCAGCACGTTGGCTGCCCCGAAGCCAGGTAGCATCGCCCGCGTTGCTGGCGACAGCAGCGACCGCATCAATCTTCGCACCGGCCCCAGCACCAACTACGAGGTCAACACCCGCCTCGCTGCTGGTGAGGCAGTCGAAGTCTACGACGGCCCTCGCACCGACAGCGACGGCAATAGCTGGCTGAAGGTTCGTAACGAGAACGGCAGCGGTTGGATGAGCAGCGACTTCCTCGCCAGCACCAGCAGCAAGCCCACCACCAGCAGCAGCAAGCCCACCACCAGCAGCAAGACCTCCCCCGCCACGACCAGCAAGCAGCAGGCTGCCACGAGCAGTAGCGCGGCTAAGATCAAGATTGGCGGAGCGGTTGTGGTCAAAGACGCTGCCAACGCTGGCCTGCGTATCCGCAGCAAGGCAACTGGCAACAGCACAGTGCTGGCTACGGTTGACCCTGGTACGGTATTGCGCGTGCGCGCCGAGCCAGTGACCGACAGCAGCGGCCAGCAGTGGTATCCGGTCAACGGTCGCTACACCGTCGGCTGGGTCGCCAGCGACTACATTGCCCCCAGCAAGGCCGCTGCGCCCCAAGTCAACACCAAGACTGCCGCAGTGCAGGCCGCCGCAGTGCAGGCACTGACTGCTGCCCGCACTGGCGTTTCGCGCAGCCCCCGCCCCAGCACCGACGACACGCCCAGCCGCCCCGCCCCAGCCGTCAACGGCCAAGCTAGCGACATGGTGGCCGTCGCCTATCGCTACCTCGGCTATCGCTACGTCTACGGCGGCGACAGCCCCCGCAGCGGCTTCGATTGCAGCGGCTATATCGCCTATGTGATGAACAATACAGGCTGGAGCATCGGCCACAGCCTCAGTCAGCAGCTTGTCAGCGGCCCCCACGTGGCTATGGCTAACCTCCAGCCGGGCGACCTCGTGTTCTTCGCCAACACCTACCATCGCGGCCTGTCGCACGTCGGGATGTATATCGGCAACGGTAACTTCATCCACGCCGAGAGTGAGGCCACTGGTATCCGCATCAGCGACCTCTACTCTAGCTACTACCAGGCTCACTACTACTCCGCCACCCGCCCGACCCGCTAACCCTGCCAAGAGGTTGGTAGCAGTTAACACGGTCAAAGACGAACCCCTCTCCGCAAGTTGGAGAGGGGTTTTGTGTTGTTCGTCAGGTTTGCAGCGCAAATGAGGGGCGGTCAGGCTCCACCCTCGCGCGCTACGTAGACGGCCAGTGCGTCGCCAACCCGCACACCGAGGCGGCGGGCTGCCGAGCCGTTGCGCGCCGCCAGTTCGAGCAGCAACTCGCTGCCTACCAGGCCAAGCAGCGCGCCCTCCTCCACAGCGGCATAAGTGTGGTGGATGGGGAAGACATTATCGCGGCCCACCGTAGCGCGCAGGTGGCTGAAGTCGGGGTCGAGCAGAGCTAGCTGGTCGCGGTGCAAGTTGCTGATCAGGTTGCCAAAGCGGTCAATGTGGATCACCTGACCGACTAGCCGCTGGCGGGCTGGCTCTAGCTGGGGGCTGAGGTTGGGCAGGAGAACGGGATTGAGGACGGCGGGGCCGAACTCGCCCGCTGGTACGCCGAGGCTGAGATGGGCAGCGGCGGGGGCGAAGATGTCGCGCCCGTGGAAGGTATTGCTGACCGTCGCCAGGCAGTAGGCCGGGTTCTTCAGTTCGTAGAGCGGCAACGGTGGGTCGTCGGCCAGCCCCGCAAGGTCGAAGGGCGAGACCGCGAATGGCAGTTGCGCGCGACCAGCCCGCAGCAGGTGACGTTCAACCAGGTAGATGTAAGTGAGGATGCCATTATCGGGGCCGATGAAGCGACCGTGCGGCGTTTCGAGCAGCAAGCAGCGGCGGTCGCTACCCACCCCAGGATCAACCACGGCCAGGTGGATCGCGTGGGGCGGGAAGAAGCGGTAGGCGCGGTAGAGGACGAAAGCGGCCATCGCCACGTTCTGAGCCGCAACCTCGTGGCTGAGGTCAACAACGGTGGCTGCCGGGTTGATCGTGTAGATCACCCCCTTGATCGCGCCCACGTAGCCGTCGCCCAGGCCAAAATCGGTAGTCAGGGTAATCAAGCTAGCCATCTGCACCCTCCGTTGGGTTGATCGTAATATCGCCATAAAGTTCGCTCTGTGCCACCCGGCCCAGCCGCCGCCGCTGCACTTCGAGGATCGCCAGGAAGGTGACGACCGCCTCCTGCACCCGCCCGCTACGCGAAGCCGCCGGGTGCGCCGCCAGCACCGCCCTGTAGCTCACTGCGCCCTGCTGCAATGCCGCCTGTAGCTCCTTCAGCCGCCCGTTCACGGTGATGCGGTGCGGTTGCAGTGGTGAAGGCTGGCACGCCGCTGGGCTGAGATCGAGGCTGAGGGCAAGCTGCATCCTGCGCCGGGCCATCGCCGCCAGTTGCGCCAGGCTCACGTCGGTCAGACCGTAGTCGGCGGCTACTGGCTGCCCTTTGGCTGGGGTGGGGGGGGGCTGGCGCAGGTAGCTGACCAGCCCCGCTAGTGGGCGCAACTCGGCCACTAGCTCCTTGATCCGTCGGTACTCTTGCAGGCTGCGGATCAGTTCCTCACCCACATCATCCTCATCGAGGCCGTTGGCAGCAGCAGCGGTGGGGCGGGGCAGCAGTTGTTGCGACTTGATCTGGAGCAGCTTGGCCGCCAGCACCAGGAAGCTAGCCATCTCTGCTGGGTCGCGCCGCCCCTCGTCAGCACGCACCAGCGCGAGGTACTGGTCAGCGACGGCGGCGAGCGAGAGGCGGGTAATCTCCAACTCATCCTTCTCAATCAGGCGCAGCAGCAAGGCCAGCGGCCCACTGAACTGCGGCAACTGCACCTCGTAGGCGGGCAGGCGGTTGAGCAAGATGTTCGGCTTGACAGTGCTAGTCATCGCGGCGGCTTTCCCCTTGCTGCTGAGGCAAGGTGGGGCTAAGTTGCGGTCATCGGCCTGCTGCAAGGCGCGCAGCAGCGGCGGGTCGCCCACTTGCGGCGGACGCTGGTGGAGCAGCACAAGCTCCAATACCGCGCTGTCCAGGCTGTAGCCGCGCAGCAGATCAGCACCAAGCGCACCGTGATGCACATTAACGTAGAGGGCGCGCCGCCAGCCCTGCGCCTCCGGCCCGCCAACCCGCGCCAGACGCGCTCTGCCCAGTGGCAGCCGCAGCAGTACGGTCAGCACCCGCGCCCAAAGCGGCACGTGCCAGACCCTGCTCCCGCCCACAAACACGCTCTTGCCCACATCGTGCAGCAAGGCAGCCTGTAGCAAGGCTGGTGCGTCCTGCCCTGCGGCTAGCAGGTGATTGGCTACTGCCAGGCTGTGGCGGCGGTCGTGTGCGGGCAGCAGCCAAAACAGGTGTTGCAGATCGGGGCTAAGGTAGAGGGCGAGCAGGGCCGCATCTGCTTGCTGGTCGGGCTGGGCAAGGAGGCTGCTAACGGCCAGGCAGAACTGGCGGATGCGGTAGAGCGATTGCCTGGGCAAGCTCAGACTCCGAGCAGCAGGCTGCCAACCAGGTCGCGCACCGGGCCGATGATGCGACCGAGGAAGTTGAGCGGCACCCCAATCACCTGACCTACGTAGGGTAGCAGGAAAGCGACGACCAGCAGCACGGCCACGCCCGTTCGTTGCAGCGGAGCCATCAAGCGATACCAACTGTCGGAGACGAAGCCGCTGATCAGGCCGAAGCCGTCGAGCGGCGGGATCGGGATCAGGTTGAAGGCAAAGAGCAGCAGGTTGGCGGTGAAGACCGCAGCTAGAACTTTGTAGAGGTCGCTGCTCTGGCTGAGGCTGCCGAAGCGCAGGGGGATGACCACGATGGCAGCGAGGATGATATTGGCGAACGGCCCAGCGAAGGAGACCACCGAGCTACCGCGCCGCCCGCCCGCCAGGTTGGAGGGGTTGACCGGGGTTGGCTTGCCCCAGGCGAAGCCAGAGGAGCCGAAGGCCAGCAAGACCATGAAGATGAAGCCAACCGGGTCGAAGTGGGCCACCGGGTTGAGGGTAACGCGGCCCATCCGCTGCGCCGTGTTGTCGCCCAGCAGCAGGGCAGAGTAGGCGTGGCCGAACTCATGCACGGTAGTCCCCACGATCAGGCCAAGCAGCAAGCCGAGGGTGTAGACCAGATCAATATTGTTGAGATTAGGCACGCGCAGCCTCCCCTAGTGTGATAGGCTCATTATAACGGAGCGGCGGGCGGCTGGCAAGCTACGCCTGTCGGCGGGCGTAGATGGTGGCGGCGGCCAGTAGCAGCAGGGCCGCGATCAGCAGCCCCTCGAAGGCACGCAGCCAGTTGAAGCTACCGCCAGCCACACTAGTCGGCTGGTAGGCGGTAGTGCCAACCGTATTGTTCTGCGGCAAGGTGTCGCGGGGGGCGATAGCGACGGTGGTCGGCGGCTGGCTGGCCTGACCCAGCGTGAAGGTAGTCACGGTGCTACTTTGCCCGCGCCCCACGCCGTCCCCACTCCGCGGCGTGGTGCTGCCGACTGAGGGAGCGTAGGCGGGAGATGGCCTGCTCGTCGGGGAATTATAGTAGCTACTTGTGGTCATCGCAGAGCTATAGGTGTCGGTCGTGGTCCCTGCCGGGGCGTTGCTGAGGACGGGGTCGGGTGGGCGGTCGGGGCTGACGGTGGGCACACTGTTTGGGCTTGCCACTGACTCGCTGCTGTCGTTAGTGACGGCGGGCGCACTGCTGCCAGCTACAGGGCTGCTAGCAGGATCGATGGGGGTCACATTGGAGGCAGCCGCAGCTACCCGCAACGGCGTGTAGGTGGCTGCAACTTCTGGCAGCGTCGTGCTGCTTGCCGCACTGGCGAACGGGGCTTGTTTGGCCGACTCGCCAGAGCGCGCCCCTCTTGCCCCAGACCCCTCCTGGGTGAGCGTTGAGTCACGCGCGCCACTGGCACTATCGCCGTTCTGGCCCCGCCCATCCAGGTCTGGCTTGGGGGCAGCAGCGAATGCGGGGGCCATTGCCTGGGTAAAGTTCCCCCTGTCCAGGTTGTTGAGGGTGAAGTCGAGGCCGAGGGTGAAGATCAGCAGCAGGGTGGCAAAGGCGGTGGCCGCCTTCAGGTTGCCGTATGCCGCGTTGAGGCTACCCAGCCCGGCGAAGAAGGGGCGGCGCGGACTAGCAGCCACCATTGCCGGGCGCAGGGCAAAGCTACGCGGGGTGGGCAGTGGCTTGAGGTCGCGCAGCATAGTGGCGGTGGCGCGCAAGGTCGCCAACTCGTTCTCGCAGAGGGGGCAGCGGCGCAGGTGCGCCTCCACCAACCCACGCTCGGCAGGCGACATTTCGCCGTCCAGGTAGGCAGAGAGGCGGTCGGTCAGGTGCGGGCCGTTCAGGTCATTAACATTTTGGTTGGAGCCAGTCATCTAAGTTCTTCTTTTCTTCCCAGCATAGCACTACTAGATTGTTCTCTTATGCAAACGGTATGGAGGTGGCGATTGTTCCCCCCACAAACGATCTTCTAATATTACCGCTTCTGGCGGTCGGTGGGCAGGCGCACGCCGCGTTCGAGCAGGAGGTCGCGCATCTTGCTGCGACCACGGCTGATGCGCGACTTGACGGTACCTAGTGAACTGCTGGTGATCACCGCGATCTCCTCATAGCTGAAGCCCTGCACATCGCAGAGGATCAGGGCGAGGCGTTGATCCTCGGCTAGCTGGACGAGGCTACGCTGAATCTCGCGGCTAAGTTCGGAGCGCAAAGCACTGGCCTCCGGCTCGTCCCCATGCAGGCTGGTGAAGCCGAGGCTGGCAAACTCACGCTCGCCCGCCAGCTCAATCTGCTGATCCAGGCTGCTGGTGGGGCGGCGTTTGCGCTGGCGCAACACGTCGTAGCAGGCGTTGGCAGCGATGCGGAACAACCAGGCGCGGAAGCTGGCGGCCAACTCGCCCTCGTCCTTTGGCCCACGAAAGCGAGCCAGCGACCGCCAGCAGTTGAGGAAGGCATCCTGGGTGGTGTCGGCTGCCGCTTCGGGGTCGCCCAGCATCCGGTAGCACAGGTTGTAGACCCGCTGCTCGTAGGTAGTTACCAGCTTATTGAAGGCATCGAGGTTGCCCGCCAGCGCGCTTTGCAAGTGCGCGTGAGCCAGCAACTCCTCCTGCCCGGCGTGGTCGGTGCCATTGGTAGACAAGGCTTGACTATCCCGCTGCGATTTCTTATAATTAGCGATAGGCCGAAGTGGCGGAACGGCAGACGCATTCGCCTCAAAAGCGAACGGTTAACAGCCATGTGGGTTCGAGTCCCACCTTCGGTACCAGCCAGCGACGATCCTGAACAAGGGTCGTCGCTTTTATTATAGCAGTTAAACAGCAATACGGCTAGCCTATTGACGCTGAACCGCCCAGCCGCTATAATGGCAAACACGATGAACGATGAGCAACGGTACTATCTGGCCTTTAATCTTACTAGTGGGGTTGGCCCCACGCGCCTACGCCTGCTGCGCGACCGCTGCGGCAGCCTGGCGGCGGCCTGGCACGCCAGCGCAGCAACCTTGCAGGCGACAGGGCTGGACGGCAAGACGATCGAGGCTATCGTCGGCAAGCGGGCGAAGCTCGACCTTGACGCAGAACTGGCGAAGCTGGAGCGGCTGGGGGTGAACATAGTCACCTGGGATGATAATGACTATCCCCTGCGCCTGCGCGAGATTGCCAACTCGCCACCCCTGCTCTATGTGCGTGGCGAAGTCGGGATCAGGGATGAGACGGCGGTGGCTATCGTTGGCACCCGCGAGATGTCACCCTATGGCAAGCAGCTTGCCTACGAACTGGGGCGCGACCTGGCCCAGAACGGCGTAACTGTGGTCAGCGGGCTGGCCCGTGGGGTAGATACAGAGGCGCACAAGGGAGCGTTGGCGGTAGGAGGGCGCACCATCGCGGTGCTGGGTTGTGGGGTGGACACGATCCACCCCTTCAGCAACCGCCAGCTTGGGCAGCAGATCATCGCTAGCGGCGCGTTGGTCAGCGACTATGCGCTGGGCATACGGCCAGAGGCGGCCAACTTCCCGCCGCGTAACCGCATCATCAGCGGCCTCAGCCTGGGGGTGATCGTGGTCGAGGCGGGGGTGCGCTCTGGTGCGCTGATCACCGTCGCCTTTGCGTTGGAGCAGGGCCGTGAGGTGTTCTCTGTGCCTGGCGACGTGACCCGACTTAGTAGCATTGGCACCAACGACCTGATCAGGAACGGCGCACGGCTGGTCAGTAGCGCACAAGATGTGCTGGATGAACTGCACCTGGCAGACGCGCCGGTGCAGTTGGAGATGAAGCAGATGTTGCCGAGCGACCCGACCGAGAGCAGGCTGCTGACCATCCTCAGCCGCCAGCCTCAACACCTGGACGAGATCAGCCGCGAGAGCGAACTGCCCGCCGCCCAGGTTAGCGCAACCTTGCTGATGATGGCCCTCAAGGGGATGGTGCGCGAGGTGGGGCCGGGGCTGTACGTCAGTACGTTAGTACATTTTGAAGCACAGGATGGGTAAATGACCACAACCGGTGAACCGTCGCTGCACCTACTGCTGACCACCGACGCGGTGGGCGGGGTCTGGCGATACAGCCTGCAACTTAGCCGCGCCCTGGCCGCCCACAACGTCGCGGTCACGCTGGTCTGCGTTGGGCGGTCGCCCGATAGCGAGCAGCAGGCAGAGCTAGCGAGCATCCCAAACCTGCGTCGCCTGCGCCTGATCCCCGGCAAGTTGGAGTGGGAGCAGGATAGCGCGGCAGAGATAGTGGCGGCCCGCCAGCAGCTAGCCAGCATCGTAGCCGAGGAGCAGCCCGACCTGCTGCACACCAACCAGTTCTGCTTTGGCGACCTGGCGACTGCCTGCCCGCGCCTGGCCGTTGGTCACAGCGACATCCTCAGTTGGCGCGAGTGGTGCGCCGATGACTACGCTGCCCCTCCCTGGCTAGCCTTTCTTGCAAGCTACCAACGGCTGGTGGAAGCGGGCTTGCAGGGGGCGCAGGCAGTAGCTGCCCCTTCGCGTTTCATGGCGGATTGCCTGCAAAAGCACTATGCCTTTGCTGCAACCCCACAGGTGATCGCTAACGGCATCAACATCAAGCCAGCGACGGCGGTGAAGGAGCGGATCGCTATCGTGGCTGGGCGGCTGTGGGACAAGGCAAAGAATGTGGGCATCATGGTTGAAGCCCTCAAGAGCCTGCCCAGCAGCAGCTACCAGGCTACCGCCAACCTGCTTGTGCTGTTGGCCGGTGAGGGGGATGTGACGGGTGGGGGCGCGGCGGTGAAGCTGAACGACACCTTGCCGCGCCTGCGCCCCCGCAACGACGGCGCGATCCAGTACCTCGGCTATCTCGGCACCGCGCAGCTTTACCAGCAGCTTGCCCGGGCCAGCATCTATCTAGCAGTCAGCCGCTACGAGCCGTTTGGCCTGGCGGTGGTCGAAGGGGCGTTGCACGGCTGCGCAGTATTGGCAAACGACATCCCCACCTTCCGCGAAGTCTGGGGCGACGACGCGGTGTACTTCACCCACAACAGCCCTGCCAGCCTTCGTTCGCGCCTCAGTTGGCTGCTAACCCACCCGCAGCAGTTGGCCGACTATGGGGAGCGAGCAAGAGCGCGGGCCGCCCGCCTCTACAACGCCGACGCAATGGCGACGGCATACAATCTGCTGTATAGAAGCATGGTGCAGCGCAGAGACGGAGGATGATGAGCGACAAGCCTGGCAGCAATCGCCCCCTGCAGAGCAAACTGAACTTTGCGATCTTCGGCCATTCGATCCGCTCGGACTGGAACCACGGCAACGCCCACTTCCTGCGTGGTCTCGTGCGAGCCTTGCAGGGGCTGGGCCACCGCGTCACCTTCTATGAGGCGCGCAGGAACTGGTCGCTGGACAACCTGCGCCGCGATCATGGTGACGCGCCGCTGATCGAGTTCACCGCCCGCTTCCCTGACCTGGTGGTGGAACTCTACCGTCCTGGCCTGCTGCAAGAGCCAGCCGCATTGCGGGCGTGGCTGGGTGAGACGCTGGCGGGGGTGGATGTGGCGATTGTGCATGAGTGGAACGAACCCGATCTGGTTCACGCGGTTGGCGAACTGCGGCGCGGCGGGCAGTTGCCTGGCACCCGCGTCTACTTCCACGACACCCACTATCGGGCCTACAGCGAGCCGGAGGTGATGCGCGCCCTGCGGCTGGAAGATTACGACGGCATCCTCTCCTTCAGCCCGGCGATCACCGAAATCTACCAGCGCGACTTTGGTCTGCCGCACGTCTACACCATGCACGAGGCGGCTGACCCCGACACCTTCCGCCCGCTGACCATGCCGAAGGAGCAGGACATGGTGTTCATCGGCAACTGGGGCGACGGTGACCGCAACGAGCCGCTGGAAAGCTACCTGTTGGAGCCGAGCAACCTGCTGCCAGAGCTACGTTTCTCGCTCTACGGCGTGCGCTACCACGAGGAAGCCCTGCGCCGCATCCACGAGCAGTCACGGGTGCGCTACCGGGGCTGGGTCGCCAACTACCGCACGCCGCTGGTCTATGCTGCCAGTAAGATGAGCATCCACCTGCCGCGCAAGCAGTACACCGAAGCAGTCTGGGGTACGCCAACGATCCGCGTGTTCGAAGTGCTGGCCTGCGGTCTCCCCCTCCTCAGCCTGCCCTGGCCCGACCGGGAGGGGCTGTTCCGGGCCGGGGAGGATTACCTGGTGGTGCGCGATCAGGCAGAGATGGTGGCGACGATGCGCGCCCTGGCGGAGGATGAGGCAGCCCGCAAGAAGATCGGGCAGAGCGGTCGCCAGCGCATCCTGGAGCGGCACACCGTCACCCATCGGGCGCGGCAGTTGGTGGAGATCGTTACCGCACAGTAGTTAAGGGGAGATGGGAACAAGAGAAAAGCGAGCCTTGCGGCGGACGCTTGTACGGTGACACAATCTTTGCAGCAGCTCAATAACTTGAGGAGCAACTTTTGGCAAACATCACGATGATCGGCAGCAGCATCGTCTCTGCTTACTGGAACGGCGCGGCCACTTACTATCGCGGGGTCTGCAAGGCACTGGCAGCGCGCGGCCACGCGATTACCTTCGTCGAGCAGGACATCCTGGAGCGGCAGCAACGGCGCGACATCGAGCCACCGTCCTACCTGGCGGCCTGGCGGTTGCTGGATGTGAGCGCGGGGACGGAGCAGCTAGAAGCCGCCATCGCCGAGGCTGGGCAGCAGAGCGAGATCGTGATCTGTTGCAGTGGCCTGGGCGCGAATGACGGGCTGGTGCAGCAGCTTGTGGCCGAGTTGCCAGGAACAGCGGGCCGCGGGCTGCTCAATATCTTCTGGGACGTGGACGCACCGGCTACGCTAGAGCAGGCCGCCGAGCGCGACTGGCCCTTCAGCCGCCTCGTGCAGCACTTCGCTATGATCCTTACCTACGGCGGCGGTCTGCCCGTCGTCGAGGGCTACCAGCGATTGGGGGCGCGGGCTGTCTATCCGGTCTACAACGCGGTTGACCCAGAGGAGTACCAGGTGGTCGCCCCCGACCCGCAGCTAGCCTGCGACCTGCTGCTGATGGCGAACCGCCTGCCTGACCGCGAGGCCCGCATCCACGACTTGTTCTTCGGGGCGGCGCGGTTGGCCCCCGATAAGCGGTTCATTCTTGGTGGCGAGGGTTGGGGCGGCGTGGCCTTGCCTGCCAACGTGCGCTACGTCGGCCATGTGTCGACCACCCAGCACAACGTGATGAACTGCTCGGCGCGGTTCGTCCTCAATGTCAACCGCCAGGCGATGGTGGACTATGGCTACTCGCCGCCCACGCGGGTGTTCGAGGCGGCGGGTTGCGCCAGTTGCCTGATTACCGATGCCTGGAAGGGGGTGGAGATGTTTCTTGAGCCGGGCCGGGAGGTATTGGTCGCCGCCAGCGCAGAGGAGATCGCAGGCTATCTGCACGAGATCAGCGTAGCGCAGGCCCAGGCTATCGGCGCAGCAGCCCGCCAGCGCGTCCTTGCCAGCCACACCTACGACCAGCGCGCAACGCAGCTAGACACGATCTGGCAGCAGTACCTCGCGCACATAGGCCAGCAATGAAACTGATCTTCTTTGGTCTCTCAATTACCTCTAGCTGGGGCAACGGCCATGCGACCACCTATCGCGGGCTGCTCAAGGCACTGGCGGCGGCGGGCCATGACCTCACCTTTATCGAGAAGCGCACCGACTACTACTCAGCCAATAGCGACGCGCCGCCAGCGGTCATCCCCTACGCTCGTGTGCTGTTGTACGAGGACTGGGCGCAGGAGGGGCAGCCACAAGCCGCCACCGCCATCGTGGGGGCCGCCGCGGTGATCCTCGGCTCTTATTGCGCTGATGGGGTGCAGATCGCCGACTGGCTGGCCGCTAGCTACGACGGCCCCAGCTTCTACTACGACATTGATACGCCGGTGACGCTCAAGGCCTGGCGGGCGGGGCAGGAAGTAGCCTACATCCAGCGGCGGCAGTTGGCCCAGTTTGGGGCAGTTCTCAGCTTCACCGGCGGGCTGGCATTGGCTGACCTGCGCCACTTTGGGGCGCGGGAGGCGGTGCCGCTCTACTGCGCGGTTGACCCCGACCTGCACCCCCCCGTGCCGATCCGCGACGATTTGCAGGCAGAGCTTGGCTACATGGGGACTTACGCAGCGGATCGGGTGGCGGCAGTGGAGATGTTGCTTTTTGCGCCAGCCCGCGCCCTAGCAGAGCGACGCTTCATCATCGCTGGCCCCCAATACCCCGACGTAGATCGCTGGCCCGCCAACGTGCTGCACATCCCCCACCTCTACCCGGCAGACCACAGCGCGTTTTACTGCTCCACCCGGCTGACGGTCAACGCCACAAGGCAGGCGATGGTTTACTACGGCTACTGTCCATCAGTGCGCCTGTTCGAGGCGGCGGGCTGCGCGGCACCCGTTCTGAGCGATGTCTGGCAGGGCTTGGACGAGCTATTCACGCCAGGCAAAGAGATTTTGCTGGCCGAAAACGCTGCCGACGTACTCGCGCACCTGCAACGCCCCACCACCGAGCTACGCGCTATCGGGCAGGCCGCCTACCAGCGCGTGCTACGCGAACACACCTATGCCGTCCGCGCCCAGCAGCTAGAAGGCTATATCGCGGCTGCCCGCTGATCGGTGCAGGCCTGGCTGCAAGGACGATTCTGCTTCCATATTTGGCTTTCCACAATTCGTGTATAACTTGTGGATAACCAGCCTGGGCTGCGCTCCCTGACGCAAGCTGATCGGCGGGCTGGCCGCCAACGTGCCTGGGAGAGCAGCAGGCCAGCAGAACTGTCCACATCTTTTCCCCATTTGTGGATAACCACTTGCGCCCGATTCGGAGATGTGCTAGAATTAGCCCATCGAATGTGACTAATCCCCGTGCTGGGATAAATCGCCTGAACCCAACAGTTGCTAGAGAGGGCGCAATTGAGATGAAGATTACTGTACTGCAAGAACACCTGGCGAAGGGTCTGGGGCTGGTTAGCAAGGCTGTAGCGAACAAGACCACTTTGCCGGTGTTGAACAACATCCTGCTGGAGACCGAGAACGGTCGCCTCAAACTGGGGGCGACCAACCTGGAGATGGGCATTACTACCTGGATCGACTGTCAGGTGGAGGAGGAAGGGGCGACTACGATCCCCGCCAAGCTGCTCAACGACTTCATCTCCAGCCTGCCGAACGAGCGCATTGAGATGATCGGCGACGAGCGCAGCCACAACCTCAGCATGAAGTGTGACCGCTTTGAGGCCAACATCAAGGGGCTGGACGCTGCCGAGTTCCCAGTCATCCCTCAGGTAGGCAATCAGCAGGTAGTCGCCACAATCAAGGCCAGCGTATTGCACGGCGCACTGACCCAACTGGTCTTTGTCGCTGCTACCGACGACACCCGACCGGTGCTGACTGGGGTGCAGATCGAACTGGACAGCGGTAAGCTGAAGATGGTTGCCGCCGACGGCTTCCGCCTGGCGACCCTCAATGTCGAAGCTGACTGCAAAGTGATCGAGCGCACTAGCATCATCGTGCCTGGGCGGGCGTTGGCCGAACTGGGCCGCATCCTGCCCGGCGGCGACGAAGTGGTGGATATTATCGTTACCGCCAACAAGTCGCAGGTCATCTTCCACACCGAGCGTGTAGACCTGGTGAGCCGCCTGATCGACGGCCCCTACCCAAACATCAGCCAGATCATCCCCGTCAAGTACGACACTCGCATGGTGGTAGACACCGCTATCTTCCTCAAGGCGATGAAGATCGCCAGCTACTTCGCCCGCGCCAGTTCTTCTATCGTCAAGATGAAGATAGAGCCGGGTAGCAGCGACGGCCTCACTCCTGGGCGCGTCACCATCTCGGCCAATGCTGCCGAGGTGGGCGACAACGTCAGCCGCCTGGAAACGATCATCGAAGGGGAGGGCGGCCAGATCGCCTTCAATGCCGAGTACATCATTGATGTTCTTAGCATCATCGACACGCCGCAAGTCGCCCTCGAAGTGCAGGCTCACACCAACCCTGGCGTGTTCAAGCCGATTGGCAGCAGCGACTACACCCATGTGATCATGCCCATGCACCTGCCCAAGTAACGAGCGGTAGCAGCAGCGGGGGCGAGTCCATCAGACTCGCCCCTTTTTTGTGCCTGCCCCTGGCACAAAACCAGCTTATGAACTGTCTGAAGCAAGAACCCGACCCCGATCTCTCCCCTCGCGCATGGTTTAGGAGAAGTCCTGATGAGCAAACTACCGTCAGAGCAGCCACAGGAGCCACGTCAGCCCTATGGAGTGGCTGGGCTACCGCTCCAGCAGCCCGCGGGCAGCATGGGGCTGCAAGGGGGCTACCAGGGGTCACTGCCGACTGGCACACCGCCCCCGACTGCACATGAGCGGGCAACAGCGGCAATGGCGCATGGGGCCATAGCCTTTGGCCTGTTCGGGGTTGGCTTCCTGATCACCATCGTGGTCAACATCTACTTTTGGTACGCCAGCCGCAATTCGCCCTACATTCGGCGGCAGGTCGAGCAGGCGGGCTGCTTCCAGGTGATCGTCATGCTGGTAGACTTCCTGCTGGTAGCCGGGGCGGGTGTCCTGTTCGGCTACCTGCTCGGCGCACCGCTCCTGGGCCGCCAGCTACTGCCAAAAGGCTCGGAGGTCTGGTTCTGGCTACTGTTCCTCATCCTGCTAATCAGCTTCGTGATATTCTTCTTTGGCACCATCGCCTATGGCCTCTACGCCGCCAGCCGCGCTGCTCAGGGTGCCGAGTTCCGCTACCACATCTTCGGGCTGCGTGACCGCCGCTGATCCTGGGGTAGGGGTTGCCTGGCTCATGTCCAACCTGCCACTTTGGGCCACCTTATCCTCAATCCCCAATCTGATGCACATTCTAACCTGTTATTCTTTATATTTATAAGATTCTAGTAGGTAGTACGTAGTAGGGGCGGTGGATTTGTGGAAAGCGGCGTAATTCGGGCGTGGATCGGGCTAGTCAGCATGGGATCGTTGGTGGAAAAGGGGGGCTAGATTCGGGAAGTGGCGTGGGATGGATTGTGGATGCAGGAATCGGCTAACATCGATGTCAGGGCCGAAAGCTGCCTAGTTATCCACAATCGGAGGTAGTTTTCCACACAATCTCCACAGTTATCCACAATCGGCTTCCACAAGTGGCGGCTGATTCAGCCCCAAGCTATCCACAATTGGGCAGTAACGGTGGAAAAAGCAGAGGGCGGGAGCAGCTTACGCTGTCCCCGCCCCCGCTTGCAACCGCCCCCAGCCGCCCTCTCTGGCTCAGGGTTTGGTCTCGTTGTATAGGTGTTGGCGCAGAGTCAGCACTTCCTGGCGCAGGCTGCTATCCGCCTCTATGCTACGCTCGATCTTCTCGCAAGAGTGCATCACCGTCGTGTGATCCTTGCCACCGAAGGCATCCCCGATCTCGGAGAGCGAAGTCTCAGTCTCCTCGCGGATGATGTACATGGCGACCTGACGGGGCAGCACCACCTCACGGCTGCGCGACTTGCCCTTCAGTTCGGTCACTTCGATGTTGTAGAAGCTGGAGACGATCTCGATCACCCGCGCTGGGGTAATGCTGCGGCGGCGGCTGCTGATGCTGAGGTCGTTCAGGGCTTCAGCGGCCAGTTCCTCGGTCAGGTTGGCATTGTTCAGCCCAGCATAAGCGATCACGCGGGTCAACGCGCCTTCCAGTTCGCGGATGTTGCTCTGTACCCGGCGGGCGACAAACTCGATCACCTCGCCTGGCACTGGGTGCTGCTGCTGCTGCGCTTTGGCCCGCAAGATGGCAATGCGCGTCTCAAAGTCGGGGGTCTGCACGTCGGCGATCAGGCCGCCCTCGAAGCGCGAGCGCAGGCGATCTTCCAGGGTCAGGATTGCCTTTGGCGGCTTGTCCGAACTGATCACGATCTGCTTCATCGCCTGGTGTAGCGTATTAAAGGTGTGGAAGAACTCCTCCTGGGTACTCTCCTTGCCCGCAATGAACTGGATGTCGTCGATCATCAGCACATCAATCGTGCGATAGCGGGCGCGGAACTCCTCAGTGCGCCGTTCGCCAATGGCGTTGATCAGTTCGTTGGTGAAGCGTTCGGAGGAGACGTAGAGAACGCGGGCATTGGGGTTGTTCTGCAACACCCGGTTGCCAATCGCGTGCAGCAGGTGGGTCTTGCCCAATCCTACCCCGCCGTAGAGGAACAGGGGGTTGTAGGTGCGCCCTGGCGAGTCGGCGACTGCGATGCTGGCGGCATGGGCGAAGCGGTTGCTGCTGCCTACGATGAAGTCCTCGAAGACGTATCGCTGGTTAAGCTGCGACTCGTCCATCGAAAGTTCCATCTGGCGGCTGCCCTCGCCAAAGCGGGGGCGGCGCATGGGGGCGCGGTAGCCATCATTGCTGCCATTGCGGGTGTTGCTGTTGCCGTTGCCGTTGCCGTTGCGATAGCCTTCACCACTGCTGGCGTTGCTGTTGCCGTTGCGGTAGCCTTCTGCATTGGTGCTGGTGCGGCTGCCGCTGCCGTTGCTGGCATAGGTATTGTAGCCGCTGTAGCTGGTCTGGGGGTAGTTGGGGCGCGAGTCCTGCTCGTCGTCAAGTGAGTTGCGGCCCATATTGCTGACCTTCCTCTTGCTGGTGCTTGCACGATTGTCGCTGAAGGTGGCACGGGGCTGATAGCCGGGGGCGCGTTCGGGCGGGAGGCTGCGTTGCTGCTCGCTGGCGTGCCGCTCGCCATCGGTGGCCGAGTTGCCTGGTGGGGCATAAAGGCCGGTGGTCACTCCATCACTGGTCTGGCGCAGCACGAACAAGACATCCACCTGATAGCCGAGGATGCTACCGAGGGCGTTGCGCACCTCATCGGTTAGCTTGCGCTCCAGCCAGTTGGCGGTAAAGTCGTTCGCTACGCCGACCTGCACGGTCTGCTCCTCCACGCCAACGATGCTGGCGTTTGCCAGCAGGTTGAAGTCCTCCCGACCAATCTTAGCTTGCAAGTCGCCGAGGGTGGCTTGCCAAACTTGTCTAGCGTTCATCAAGGTGTCTCCTCCAACCCTTTGTCACAGGGGTGCAGAGGAGATATTACCACGCCGCTTGCAGATTTTCAAGGGGTAACGAGCAGAAAATCCATAAGACTTGCTTATACCTGCCCCCCTCCATGTCGAATCATGCGAACTTGCTAGCCGCAAATCGCTTCAGCATCCTGGTGGCAAGTTTTCCACTTATCCACAAACGATGTGGGTAAAACTGCTGGCTATTGCCCTAGACAACAAAATAATGTGCGTTGGAAGACCAGAATCCACAACATCTTGTGTTCTTGCTGGCATAAAGCTTTCCACCGCCATTGTGGATAACTAGCCGCTTTGGTGGAAAAGCGGTGGTAAATATCCCGCTTTTTGCCGCCTGACAGCTTGCTAGAGCCTTGCTGGTGGATAAGTGGGTTATCCACAATTGTGGATAACTTGTTGAGAAAGCAGCTTTTGTAGCCACGTTATGTCCACTTGTCTACACCGGCTGCGGAAAGGATGTGGATAACTAGCCCCAACCATGTGCATAGCTATGCGGAGCGGTGGAGCTAGCAATAGGCAAGTGGTAGATACAACGCGAGGGCAATAACTCGTGGCTTGCACAGCAAGGGTGTAGTAGAACAACAAGTGGTAGCTGTCCAACCGTCGTAGGTTGGTAGATCGTCTGCTAACCCACAGAGCGCAGTGGTGCAGCTATACTGTTCTGGCCCCATGGCTAGCTGGCTGCCCTGCGCCAGAGGCTGGGGAGGCTGCGGCCCCGGAAGTATATCCACCACTCGACGATGGCTAGTAGCAGGGCGATGCCGATCACTGGCAGCCAGAACTCGCGCTGGCTCAGTTCCTGTGCGCTGCCGCTGGCGGTCTGCCCGGCCACGCGCAGGCTGGGGCTGGCGGCGATCTGCGACTCCTGATCGCTAAACAGGTTGACCGCCAGGTTCTGCGCCCGCCCAAGCTCCTGACCATTCACATCGTATTGGCGCACGCTGTAGATGCCGGGCTGACCGGTGGCGGCGTAGCTAACCTGCTGCTGGCCGTTGGTCACGGGGATCGGCTCGCTAGCCTTGCCGTCTGGCCCGCTAAACACCACGCTGTCAGCGGCGGGCAGCAGTGCCACACTGAGCGGCTGGCCGGGGCGGGTGAGGGTGGCAATCTCGCTGCTGCCTGTTGCTCCTGGCTGGATGTAGTCTACGATGTTATTGACCAGGATGGGGAAGGCGACCTGGAGCGGGATGGTCGAGTCGTGTAGGTCGAAGGCGATGGTGACGATCCGCGCGCCGTTGAGGTCGCCAGCATAGAGGAGGGGGTTGCCCTCGCGGTCTAGCACCAACGCCCGCGCCCAGTCTGGCAGTGGCAGCTTCATTGCCTGCGCGATCTGCACGTTGCCAAAGTCGGCGTACTGCATTACCGGGTCACCGATCTGCACCGGGCCGATCTGCGGGTATTCGATCCTGCCGAGGACGTTGAAGGCCGAGGCTGAGCGTGCGTCAATGTCGCCGGTGGCACTCGGCTTGTTGGGGTTCTGCTGCGGGTTGATCACCAGGAGGCCGATAGTCGAGGTCGCGGGCAGGCGCGGCACCATGCTGTCGAACACTACGATGTCCACGTCGCCAGGGGTGCTGTAGCCCCGCGTGTCAACTTTGCTGAGTTCGATATTCGGCATCAGGCCGAGGGCTTTTTCTATAAACACGTTACCGTCGCTGACTAGCAGGGTGCGGATCGGCTTGCCACCGCTGCGGGTGGTCCAGGCGGTGTCATCGGTGGCGAGGTCGTCGTTGCTGTTGAAGCGGGCATCAATGATGCTGGCGGTGCGCGGCAGGTCGTCCACCGTGATGCTGCTGCGCTGCAAGGGCTGCAACTCTAGCGGTCTGGCTGACCAGAGCTTGCCGTCTACGCTGATCGTCAGGGTGCCACTGGCGGCCACCTGCCCGTAGTTTGCCAGCCCGACCAGCAGTTGGGGGCCGCCTTGCCCCTCACGCACAGCCAGGGCAGTGATCGCTCTATTGTTGGCGACAGGCTTGCCGACCGACAGGTAGCGCAGGCTGGCGGGTAGGTTGGTCAGCTTGCTCAGGTCGCCTACCGCCCCATCGCTGACAACCACGATGCTGCTGTCCTTCGTCTGGGCGGCAACCGAGGCGGCCAAGGTCAGCCCTGCGGCCATGTCTGCGCTATCGTAGCCGACTGCCAGGCGATCCAGCCCCTCGTGCAGCAGCCGCTTGTCGTCGGTGCTGCTAACAAGCAGACGGCTGCTGCTGCCCACGCTGATAATCGTCATCCGGTCGCCCGCACCGAGCGCGTCGATCAGGTCGCCTACCTTAGCTTTGGCGGCGGCGAAGCGGGACGGCAACTCGTCGGTTGCCTGCATACTGGCCGAACTGTCGAGCAGCACCACTACATTGCCCCGCGCCGCTGTGGTCACGTAGAAGAAGGGGCGGGCGAGGGCCAGCACTAGCAGCGCGAGGAGCAGTAGTTGGAGGAACAGTAGCAGGTTGGCGCGTAGCCGTTGCCAGAGGGCGTTGGCCTGGCGGTCTTGCAGGAAGGTCTCCCACAACATCCCGCTGCTGACCGCCACCTCTCGTCGCCGCAACTTGAGCAGGTAGAAGACGAGGATTGGCAGAGCCAGGGCTGCAAACAACAATGCAAGCGGGGTCAGGATGCCCATAATCTGTCCTTCTAAAGCGGCTCTAGCTCAACAGCCCGCGTCGCCGCATATAGTGCAGCACCATATCCTCGAACGGTACGTCGGTGGTTGCCAGCAGGTAGGGGATCGCCTGCCTAGTGCAGAACTGGATGATCGGGTCGCGCCAACGAGCAAACTTCTCCTCATAGCTGGCGACCAGGCCCGGTTCGATGCTAACATCCAGACGCTGCCCAGTCTCCATATCGCGTAGGGTGAGATCGCCAGTAAGGGCTAGTTGGGGGTTGACCTCGGCGGGGTCGAGTAGATGAATCACGTTCACTTCATAGCCTGCACTCTGCAAGGCGCGGATACCGTCCAGGCAGCCGTCGGGCGAGAGCAGATCGCTGATCAGGTAGAGCAGCCCCGGCTGGCGCATCCGCCCAGCGAACGACTTGAGGCTGGCGTTGAGGCCGGTGTCGCCTTCGGCTTGCAAGCGTTCCAGGTAGTTGAGCAGGCTAACCGCCCGCTGGCGACCGTGTAGCGGGCCAAGCCGCTGCCAGGCTGCCCCGCGCAGGGTCGCCAGGTACACGCGGTCGAGGTCGGAGAGGGCGATATAGCCGAGAGCGGCGGCGATGCGGCGGGCGTAGCGGAACTTGCCACCCGTCTGCAACTCTGGCCGCCCCTCTGCCTCTAGCGTGCGGGCCACCGCCAGGCTGTTCCAGTCCATCGAGCGGCTGGCATCGAGCAGGATGTGGACGGTCAAATCCTCCTCCTCCTCAAACAGCTTGACGAACAGCTTTTCGAGGCGGGCGTAGATGTTCCAGTCCAGTTGGCGCAGGTCGTCGCCAGCGGTGTAGTTGCGGTAGTCGGCGAACTCCACCGAACTGCCGCGTTTGGGGCTACGGCGCGCCCCACTGAGCCGCCCCATGCGCCGCCGCTGGCTGACCAGGGCCAGCCGCTCTAGCTTCCGCAAGAAAGCCTCATCCCACAAGTCATGATCCATCGCGCCGCACTCCTCTCTGACCCTCTATTATACCATACGGCCAAAGGGGTGGGCTGGTTCAATCGCCCTGCACCCGCGCAGTTATGGGGCCGCGTTAGCTACTGAGGGCTGGTTAGCCAGGTCAGCCAGGCTATTAGCTGAGTTGCTTCAACTTGTGCAACCGCACCGTTCGCTGGCTGCATTTATCCTCTACAACCTTGCATCGCTAATCGCCATAAACCAGACGTTCAGCTTTTACTTGTGCTATAATCAAAGTGATAGGTAAGCGGCATCCCGGCTGCTAGCCTCCCGGCGACCTTGTGCTATTGGAAAGGAACCAACCATGCCCCTCAAGTCCCGACTTCAACGCGGCTTTGCCGTGATCGCTCTCGCCCTGCTACTTACCGTCAGCCTTGCAGCCCAGCCGACCTTCGCCCAGCGCGGGCAGGTGCAAGCTGCCAACCAGATTGGCACGATCATCAGCAGCTTCAACGGCAAGTCCTTTGTCATCCGTCTGACCACGGGCGCGACCAAGACAGCCTACCTGCCAGCCCGCCACCGCATGCGCTACCCCGGCGGTGAAGTGGCCCAGGACAGCACCCTGGTCAACAAGGCGTTTGTGCGGATCGAAGGCACCTACGACCTGAGCGAGGATGTTTACAACATTACGAACGTCACCCTGATGAGCGTGACAGCGGCTGGCAGCCACGTTTCGCGGGGCTTCCGCGAGGATGGCAACGTGCTGCACGTCAGTGGCAACGGCTGGCCGGGCGGTACGGTCGAGATTCGGGTTGGCTCGTTCCAGCAGGTGCAATACGGTAATGGCGGCGTGTTGCTTGGCTACGCCGAAGTGCAGGCCGATGGCACCTTCTTCTTCGGCGCACGGCTGGGCCGCAGCGTCCTCAACGACGCTTCGGGCGACAAGATCGTGCGCGTCACCAACCACAACGGTATCGGCCTGTTTCGTGCTTACAACGAATACCGCTAACCCTGCTAGTGGTTGCCTACGGCTGCACGGCGAGGCCGTTGCGGAGGGTACGCTCTGGCGTGGTTGGCTGTACACTATTGCAGGCAACTAGTACCAGCCCCAACAGCAGTGTAGCAAGGCCGGTTATCTTGTTCTTTATCACCCTTTTCCTATCACGATCTGCGGCTACAGACCGCAGTGATCCTGTTCTGGCTCACGGCGAACCAGGAGGTACGCTACTTGTTATCTACCTGTCAACCCCCGTACCTCGAACCCGCCGTGCTGCTGGATGAACTCCAGGGTGCGGGCGAAGATGTCGCCTCGGTCGTAGTCCACCGTTGCTACGTGGAAGCTGCGGTGGAGGACGACTAGCTTCTTGCTCACACTGCTAATCTGCTGGTAGATGTGGTGGCTATTGGGGGTAGGTACGATGTGGTCGTTGCGCGAATAGATAACCAGGGCGGGGGCTGTGATCTGCGCCAGTTCGGTACGCACAACGTTGAGGCAGTCTACCATGCTGCGGTAGACCTCTACTGGCGTGCGGGGGTAGCCGCGCTGCACCCCCTGCTGGGCGGGGTCGGCTACGTCGCTGAACACCTTGGTGGTATAGGGTACCAGCTTGCTGCCCCAATCCACCGCCGTCTTAATGAAGCTGGGCAAGTAGATCGGGGCATTGATCGTGATCACTCCATCCAGCCTTCGCTGGGCAGCCAGGTGCAGGCTGAGGGTGCCGCCCAGCGAGAGGCCCGCCGCGTAGATGCGCTGGCAGCCGAAGCCGATCAACTCGAAGTAGGCTGCTTCCAGGCTGGCGTACCAGTCGGGCCAGCTTGTGGTACGCAGATGCTCCGGGCTAGTGCCGTGGCCGTCCAGCAAGACACCCCGTGCCGTGATATTGCAGGCTTGCAGGAAGGCACCGTACTGGCGCATCTGGCTCGGCCCGCTGCTGAAGCCGTGCGTCAGCAGCACCCCGGTCGGCCCAGCCGGGTAGAAGAACGACGTGTTCTCTGGGTACGCCGCCGCATACACCCCTTCGCCCGCCCCCTCAAGCGGGGAGGGACTAGCTGTTGATTCCTTCATGCTTTCCACTTCATCACTCCTTGCTCGTCAGTAAACTCTGGGTTAGCGGCGACCATAGTTGGGGGCTTCTTTGGTGATCGTGATGTCGTGGGGGTGCGACTCGCGTAGGCCCGCAGCGGTGATGCGGATGAACTGGGTGTTGCGCTTCATCTCGCCCAGGTTGTGCGCGCCAACATAGCCCATCCCCTGGCGCACGCCGCCGACAAGCTGGTAGATCAGGTTGGCAAGCGGCCCCTTGTACTGCACCCGCCCCTCGATCCCCTCTGGCACAAACTTGCCGAGGTTGGTTACTTCTTCCTGGAAGTAGCGATCCTTGCTGTAGCTGCGCTGCTTCATCGCCCCCAGGCTGCCCATGCCACGATACTCTTTGAAGCGTTCGCCCTGGTAGAGGATCACCTCACCGGGCGACTCGTCCACGCCTGCCAGCAGGCTGCCAAGCATCACCGTGTCGGCTCCGCTAGCCAGTGCCTTCGCAATGTCGCCGCTGTACTGGATGCCGCCGTCAGCGATCACCGGGATGCCATAGCGCAGAGCTGCGTTGTAGCAGTCGAAGATCGCGGTGATCTGCGGCACGCCCGCCCCAGCCACCACCCGCGTGGTACAGATGCTGCCTGGCCCAATCCCCACCTTGATCGCCTCCACCCCTGCGTCGATCAGTGCCTCGGTGGCGGCGGCAGTGGCGATGTTGCCCGCCACAATCGGAATGCCGATCCGCGACTTCAGCCTGCGTACCATGCGGATTACGTTGGCCGAGTGACCGTGCGCGGTATCCACCACCAGCGCATCCACCCCAGCAGCGACCAGGGCCATCGCCCTCTCCTCGGTGTCGGCCCCAGTGCCGACGGCGGCAGCGCAACGCAGGCGGCCTTTGCCGTCCTTCGTCGCGTTGGGGTACTGCTGCTTCTTCTGAATATCCTTGACCGTGATCAGCCCCTTGAGGTAGCCATGCTCGTCCACCACTGGCAGCTTTTCAACCTTGTGGCTCCGCAAGATGCTGCGCGCCTGCTCCAAAGTCGTCCCCACCGCAACGGTGACCAGTCCCTCGGTGGTCATGATCTCGCTGATCGGCAGCTCGTAGTCGCCCTCCTCGGTGAAGCGAATGTCGCGGTTGGTGAGGATGCCTACCAGCAGCCCCTCGTGGTTGGTGATCGGCACCCCGCTGATGTGGTAATGCTCCATCAGGCTGAGGGCTTCGCGCAGGGGGCGTTCGGGGGTGAGGGTGATCGGGTCAACGATCATGCCCGCCTCGCTGCGCTTCACCTTGTCCACCTCGCTAACCTGCTCTGCGATGCTGAGGTTGCGGTGGATTACGCCCAGGCCGCCCTCGCGGGCCATCGCAATTGCCATCCGCCCCTCGGTCACGGTGTCCATTGCGGCAGAGAGGATCGGGATGTTCAGCACAATATCGCGGGCAAAGACGCTCGCGGTCGAAACATCCTTTGGCAACACGTCGCTGGCGGCAGGGAGGAGGAGAACGTCGTCGAAGGTCAAGCCCTCGGCAACAAACTTGTGGCTGTACTCTATCGCTGTCTGTTCGCTATACTGCGCGGCAGCAACTCCATTGTTGCCCCTGGTACCGTTGCCGTTGCTCTGGATCACGCTTGCTGCTCCTTGTCTTGCTAACCTAACCATAACTGATGTTGCCCCATTGCGCTACCCAGCCCCAGGCCTGGGATATTTAGATCATTGTACACCACAGGTCGGATGCTTGCAAGCGAAATGTGCGGTCAAACCAGGCTGTTGCACACTCCTTCTTGCACGTAGGGGCGGCTGCTGAGCCACCGGGTTGCCGCCTGGCAAGTTGACTAGAATAGCATGGGCTAGCTTGCGTCCTATCGGTTGGCGGGCGGTTTACCAGCCGCCCCAGAGTTGGTTAGCTTCGTAGCAGCAGAGCGGTAGCATCGCGGCCCGCTCCATGCTATAATGAGCGGGAGGATTGTGAAAATTGCGACGAATGGAGAAAGCAATGAGCGACGATAAGCTCACGGTTGGTGAACAAGCCCCCGATGTGACGCTCAAGGATGAGACTGGAGCCGAGGTGCAACTGAGCGACTACTGGCGCAAACAGCCCTTGCTGCTCGTCTACATCCGCCACTTCGGTTGACCGCACTGCCGCGCTCATGTGGCGCAGTTGCGTCACGATTACCAGGAGATACAGGCAGCAGGGCTAGAGCTAGTGGTCGTTGGCCTCGGCACGCCCGCCAAGACCGCAGAGTTCCGCGCAGAGATGCAGGCACCCTTCCCCATCCTCTGCGACCCCAAGAAGAACGGCTACAAAGCCTACGGCCTGGAGAAGCTCAGCGTGCTGCGCGAGATCGGTAGCCGCGAGAACCGTGGCCTCGGCCAGAGCCGCAGCGGTGAATATGGGGTTAAGGCTTCGCTCGACCAGGACATGGCCCAGCTAGGCGGTAGCTTCGTGTTGGACACGGAAGGCACCATCCTCTACGTCCACCGGGCCGCCGTGACCAGCGAGAACAAGCCGACCGCCGAGGTGTTGGCGGCGGTCGCCAGCAGCCTGCCATGAGCGGTTGAGAGTGGCGCAATCGGCACCGAGCAGGCTGGCTACTGCGCTTTACGCCCCTTTTGGCGGGCTGTATAATAGTAGCAGCTTTTGCCAATGGAGGAGATTGATGAGCAATGAGGATAGCTGGCCTGCCACTCTCCCAGTCGTGCAGGTGCGCGTCGCCCGCCCAACCGAGCGGCTAGCCGAGGTGGTGCGCTTCTACCACGAGGGGATCGGCCTGCCCGTCGTGGATCGCTTCAGCGGTCATGCTGGGTACGATGGCGTGATGCTAGGTCTGCCTGGCAAGGGCTATCACCTGGAGTTCACCCAGCATGAGGGCGGCGCGCCCTGCCCAGCCCCGACCGAGGACAACCTGCTCGTCCTCTACCTGCCCAATCTCACTGCAAGGAACGCAATCGCGCAGCGGCTAGCGAGCCTCGGCTACCCGCCAGTGTCGCCAGAGAACCCCTACTGGGCCGAGCATGGCCTGACTATCGCTGACCCGGACGGCTGGCGAGTAGTATTGATGGGGACGGAGGGGATTTGAGTACGCGCCACTGGCGGCGGTCAGCCTGAAAGGAACGATCCTATGTCTACTGAACAGAACAAGGCTCTTGCTACCCGCTGGTTCACTGAAGGCTGGAGTGCAAATAACCCCAATGCAGTAAGGATGCACGCCAGAGTTTGCGCCCCTGCCCCCAGGTTTGGTATAATAACCCATCAGCGTGTCGTCTTGGCACGCTAGCTTCGTATCGCCGGGCGCATTCCAAATGAGTGTGCGCCTTAACATGGGAGGATTACATACCAGCATGGCGTTGACTACCGAGGACAAGGCTGCTATCATGCAGCAGTTCGCGCAGAAGGAAGGGGACACCGGCTCGCCGGAGGTTCAGATCGCCCTCCTTACCGCCCGCATCACCTACCTGACCGATCACCTGCGCGAGTTCAAGCATGACAACCATTCGCGGCGCGGTCTGCTCAAGCTGGTCGGCCAACGCCGCCGCTTGCTGGCCTACCTCAGCCGCAAGGATGTTGACCGCTACCGCGCTGTCCTGGCTGCCCTCGGCCTCCGCAAGTAAGCGGGTGCAGCCCAACCGCTCGCCGGAGCGGCCTGGGTGAGGGCGAAGCTGGCGGCGATCCACTTGCCGCCAGCCATCGTATACCGAGCAGTGGGCGTGCTTTGCACTACCACCCAATCCAACATTGCTGTAAGGGCGCAACCGCGCTCAAGCTAGCCGCCAGGGTCAGCCTTTGGCCCACCCGTTTGCACAAAGGGTGCAAGCGGTTGTGAAGGTAACAATATGAAGCACGGCATAGGGCCGCGCAGAGCGAGAGGCAGGAACGGCCCAGGAGATGGGCTAGGCAGCACAAAGGGTGCTGGTATCAGCGGCTATCGTTCGGTTTGCACCATCCACGCATCCGAGGTTAGACTTCAGGTTCTACCACCCTCCCCCCATCTCCCGCCGCTTGTCTCCGTTTAAGGAGCAACATGGCAGATAAGCAAGTAGTTAAGTTCGAGGCTACCGTCGCTGACCGTTCCCTCAGCATGGAAGCTGGCAAACTGGCCGAGCAGGCCGACGGTGCTGTACTAATCCGCTACGGCGAAACCGTAGTTCTCGCTACCGTGGTCGGCACCACCGAACCCCGCGCCAGGATCGACTTCTTCCCCCTCACCGTTGAGTATCAGGAGAAGATGTACGCCGCAGGCAAGTTCCCCGGTGGCTACATCAAGCGCGAGAATCGCCCCAGCGAGAATGCAATCCTCACCGCCCGCCTGACCGACCGCCCCACCCGTCCCCTGTTCCCCAAGGGTTACATGAACGAGGTGCAGATCGTTATCATCGTCCTCTCCTCCGACGGCGAGACCGAGCCGGGCATCCTCAGCATCATCGGCGCGTCCGCTGCCCTCAGCATCTCCGACATCCCCTGGGCTGGGCCAGTTGGGGCCAGCAAGGTCGGCTACATTGACGGCCAGTTCATCCTCAATCCCACCCGCCAGCAGTTGGCAGAGTCGCGCCTTGACCTGATCGTGGCTGGCACCGAGCAGGCCGTGATGATGGTCGAAGCGGGCGCACACGAACTGACCGAGGAGCAGATGCTCGAAGGGATCAAGTTCGGCCATGACGGGCTGAAGGCCAGTCTCGCTCTGCAACGCCAGCTTGTTGAAGCCATCGGCAGGCCCAAGCGCGACTACACCCCACCGGTCAAGGACACCAGCCTGGAGGACGAAATCCGCACCTTCCTGGGCGAACGCCTCGACCAGGCAATCCAGAACCCGGTCAAGCAAGACCGTGAAGCCGCCACCGACGCGATGAAGCTCGAAGTTTTGGGCCACTTCAGCACTGGGGTTGAGGAAGCACAGCTTGCCAGCCGCAGCAAGGGGATCGACACAGCCTGGTACAGCGTGCTGAAGAACGCAGTGCGCGAGACGATCCTCACCAGGCGGTTGCGGCCCGACGGTCGCCAGCCAGAGGAGATTCGTACCGTCACCTGCGAGGTTGGCCTGCTGCCCCGTACCCACGGCTCGGCCCTCTTTACTCGCGGCCAAACCCAGGTGTTGACCATCACCACCCTCGGCACCGGCGACGATGCTCAGCAGCTTGACGACCTCAATGGCGAGGGCGAGAAGAACTACGTCCACCAGTACAACTTCCCCCCCTTCAGCACCGGCGAAGCGAAGGCGATGCGTGGCCCCAGCCGCCGCGATATCGGCCACGGCCACCTGGCCGAACGGTCGCTGATCCCAGTGCTGCCCAGCCACGCCGACTTCCCCTACGCCATCCGTCTGGTCAGCGAAGTGTTGAGCAGCAACGGCTCAAGTTCGATGGGTAGCGTCTGTGGCAGCAGCATGAGCCTGATGCACGCGGGCGTACCAATCACCCGTGCCGTGGCGGGCGTGGCGATGGGCCTTGTCACTGGCAAGGACAGCAGCCAGTACACCGTCCTCAGCGATATCCAGGGCATTGAGGACGGCCTCGGCGACATGGACTTCAAGGTGGCTGGTACCGACCAGGGTATCACCGGCCTGCAAATGGACATCAAGACTACTGGCATCACCTTCGAGATTATGCAGAATGCGTTCGCCCAGGCGAAGGCAGGCCGCCTGTTCATCCTCGGCAAGATGAATGAGGTGATCAGCAAGCCCGCCGACGACCTCTCCGTTTACGCCCCGCGTATCCTCAGCATCAAGATCAACCCAGAGAAGATCGGCGCGCTGATTGGCCCCGGCGGTAAGAATATCCGCTCGATCACCGAAGACACTGGCTGCAAGATCGACATTGAGGACGACGGCACCGTGTTGATCGCCAGCACCGACGGTGAGAGTGCCAAGCGCGCCATCGCCCGCATCGAAGCTATCACTAAGGATATTGAGATCGGCAACACCTACCTGGGCAAGGTGGTCAGCATCAAGCCCTACGGCGCGTTCGTGCAGATCGTTCCTGGTAAGGACGGTATGGTTCACGTCAGCGAACTGGCCGACTACCCCGTTGATCGCGTGGAAGATGTTGTCACCGTTGGCGACGAAATCCACGTAGTCGTCACCGACGTAGACGAGCGCACCGGCAAGGTCAGCCTCAGCCGCCGTGCTGTCCTCACCGGCGAAATGCCCAGCCAGCGGCAGCGGCCTGCTGGCGGTGACCGTGGTGGAGACCGTGGTGGAGACCGTGGTGGAGACCGTGGTGGCGACCGTGGTGGCTATCGCGGCGACCGACCCGCTGGTGATCGGCCAGCCGGGGATCGGCCAGCCGGGGATCGGCCTGCTGGTGATCGGCCTGCTGGTGATCGGCCCGGTTGGGGCAGCGGGGATCGCGGTCCGCGCCGCTAAATAGCAGCAAGCAGGGGCGTGCCGTGAGGTACGCCCCTCTTTGTACAACCCAGCTTGACATCTCCTTCTTGTGCAAACCCTAACCTTTTCAAACCTATTTGGCTAGCGGAGGAGCTGACCATGCCGAGACCAGCTTCCCGCTGAGTGCGCGGCTTGCGGCGGCTTGCGGCGCGCTCGGCGAACATGGCTACCGCCGCCGCCTGCGCCAGTACAATCGTAGCTACCAGCGCAAACAGCAACATCATGCAGACAGTGCAGATGATTCAAATCCAACGTTAGGTTGCATCTTTGCATCCGCTTGCTGTATAATACGCACGCCTTGAGAGGGCAGGCCCACACTCGCTAGAAGGAAGCTTCATGCTGATCACTACCCTGGGAGAGATGCTGCGCTCGGCGCGAGAGGAGCAGAACATCACGCTGGCCGACGCGGAACACGAGACGCGCATCCGCAGTCGCATCCTGGTCGCCCTCGAAGGCGATGAGGCGGCTGAGATGCCCGCTCCGGTCTACGCCCGCGGTCTGCTCCGCAACTATGCTGCCTACCTCAAGCTCGACCCCCAGGAAGTGATCTCCACCTACGAGAAGCAGTACGCCCCCAGTAGCAAGTCAGAGCGCAGGCCACTCGGCGGTGGCAGTAGCAGCAACGGCAGCAATGGCAGCCAGCCGACCGTAGTCCGCCCATCAGTCACCCGCCTGCCCGCCAGCACTGGCACGATCCGCACTGAGTTGCGCTATCCCCCCAGCATCCTCGCCGTTCTCGTTGTGGTGGTCATCCTTGCCTTCGCTGCCATCTTCGTCTACAACCTGGTCGCCAGCAACAAGCCTGCGCCGATCCCCGCCGTGGTCAACAGCACGGCGGTCGCCAGCCCTACCCGCCTCGCCGCCGCGACCAGCATGGTTGCCATCGGCTTCCTGCTGCCCACCCCCACCAGCGCGATCAGCAACAGCACGGCTATCCCGCCCGCTGCCGCCTCGCCGCTGCCAGCCTCGCCCACCTCTGCCTTGCCCAACCCCGCTGTCGGCCAGGGTACGCCCGCTGTCAGCCCCGGCATCTACGCCAGCCCAACTAACTCGCCGGTCGGTGGCAGCCAGCCGCTTGCCCCCACCCCCACCGCGACGGCCACGCCCGCCCCCGCCCGAACAACATCCGTCCCCGGCCAGGTCAGTCTTAGCCTGCGGGCCACCAGCCCATCTTGGATTCAGGTGCGGGTTGACGGTGTGCAAGTCTACCAGGGAACGTTGCAGACCGGCCAGACCCGCCAGTTCGCCGGTAAACAGACGATCTATCTCTCCACCGGCAACCCTGGTGGCCTTTATGCTACCTACAACGGGCAGGGGATCGGTGTCCTCGGTGCAATTGGCAAGCCACTCTCCCGCACCTTCACTGCCGCCCCCCGCTAACAAGGTCAGGGCAAGCTGCCCGCAGTTGGGCTGCCCGCACTAGGTGAGGTTGTTTGCGGAGGCTTGTGCTGACCAGCTACTTCGTCGCCAGCAACCGATCCGCCTTTCCGCTTCTAAGCCCATGCTAGCTGCGCTGGCCCCAGCTAATTAGCGATCTTGCCCCCGAAGTTGGTATAATAAAGAGACTATCAGCCTAAGACGTAGGAGCTAACTTCATGCCAGCCAGCAATTCTTTCGATGTGGTTTCCGAATACGACAAGCAGGAGATGACCAACACGGTTGACCAGACCGACCGCGAGATCAAGACCCGCTATGACCTGAAGGACGCGAAGTGTTCGATCACCCTCACCGACGAGAAGATCGAGCTTACCGCCGAGTCCGAGTACCAGCTAAACACGATCTACGACCTCTTGCAGAGCAAGGCGATCAAGCGTGGTATCAGCCTCAAGGTCTTCAAGCGCGACAAGGTAGAGGATGCTAGCGGTGGGACGGTGCGCCAGACGATTGAACTGGTCAAGGGCATCGCCGACGACCTCGCCAAGCAAATCTCCAAGCAAATCCGCGAAGCCTTCCCCAAAGCGCAGAGCCAAATCCAGGGCGAGTCGCTACGGGTGACCAGCAAGAGCCGCGACGAACTGCAAGAGATCATCACCTTCCTCAAGGGCAAGGACTACCCCGTTGCCCTGCAATTCAACAACTTCCGCTAAATCGGCGGGCTGCAAGCAAGGCGGTTGCAAGCTCCAGTCGCAGGCTGCCACCTTGCTCATCAGCCCCAGCTCCCATCCTCATTGCGCCCCTCGCTCGTCACCCTCTTTCATTTGGTTATGGAGAAGTAACATTGGACATTATAGAGAAACCGATTAAAGTGAACCCGAAGTTCAACATAGTCAGCCTGGGCTGCGAGAAGAACAATGTGGATAGCGAAGGGATCGGCCAGATGTTGCGTGGGGTTGGCTATGCGGCCACCGCCAACGCCGACGAGGCTGACCTGCTGATCGTCAACACCTGCGGCTTCCTTGAACCAGCCCGCCGCGAAGCAGTTGCCACCCTCAACCAACTGGCCGCTAATAAGCGACTAGGGCAGACCTTGATCGCCGCTGGCTGCATGGTCGAACTCTATAAGGATCGCATCCAGGCCGAAGTGCCAGGCTTGGATGGGCAGGTGGGCGCACGTAACTGGCCCCAAGTGACCAATCTCGCCCTCGAACTGGGCCGCTTCAAGGGCATGATCCCGCTGCTACCCGCCCTGCCGCAGCAACTCGCCTCCGACTCTGCGCTTGCCGACCTCTGCCCCACCCCCCCGGCTGCCGACCCGCAACTGACCGGCTTCGCCCGCAAGGCGACCGGCGCGACTGCCTTCGTCAAGATCGCCGAGGGCTGCAACGCCAAGTGTACCTTCTGCATCATCCCCCAGATTCGCGGCGGTCACGTCAGCAAGCCGCTGCCGCAGATCATCAACGAGGTGAAGGAACTGGCCGCCCAGGGCGTGCGCGAGATCATCTACATCTCGCAGGACAGCACCTACTACGGCATTGACCTCGGTATTCGCGAGGGGCTGGCGGGTCTGCTAGAGGAGACGGCGCGCCAGGTGCCGCAGATCGAACTGATCCGCATCATGTACGCCTACCCCGCCCGCGTCAGTCCCCGCCTGATCGAAGCGATGCGCGACATCCCGCAGGTCGCCAAGTACCTGGATATGCCTCTGCAACACGGTAATGTTGACACCCTGCGGCGGATGAAGCGGCCCAGCAACATGACCCGCGTGCGCCAGGTACTACACGACCTGCGAAGCGGCATCCCTGATCTGGCGATCCGTACCACCTTCATCGTCGGCTTCCCCGGCGAAACCAACGCTGAGTTCGACGACCTGGTGGGCTTCATCAACGAGGGTTGGTTCGACCACGTGGGCGTGTTCATCTACTCGCCAGAGGAAAAGAGTGTCTCCTACAACCTTGAGGGCCACCTGCCAGAGCGGGTCAAGCTGAAGCGGCGCAAGCTGGCGATGGCGGCCCAGCAGACAATCAGCCAGCAGCGCAATACTGCCCTGGTCGGCAAGCCTCTACGGGTGCTGATCGAGGGGGAGGGCGAGATCGAGGAGGAGAGCGCGGGCGGGCGTAAGCGGCGACATCGGCCCAGCGAGGTGCAGAAAATCTACGTGGGCCGCAGCTACCGCGAAGCCCCCGAAGTGGACGGCTACATCTTCATCCAGCCGCGCAAGGGCCAGGAGTTGCAGGTCGGCCAGTTCGTGGACGCGACGATCAGCCACGCCGAGGAGTACGACCTTTGGGCGCAGGTGTAAGCCACCGCGCAACAGCTTTAGTCAGCAGACCCCTCACCCAGCGGAGGGGTTTCTGCTTGCTGCCCGCCTCAGCCAGCCCCCTGCCCACCGCCACCAAAAGGGCCGCATCCGATCAGCAACGAACTGCTGACCGCGTTGCTCTGTCCTGGGTCGATCCAAAACGGGAGAAGGGGTGCGAACCGTCAGGCCCACCCCCCCCTTGCTGCACTTGCTGCCTGGGTCTAGCCCTTGACCCCGCCGAGAGTCAGGCCGCTGACCAACCAGCGCGAACTATAGAAGAACAAGGCCATCACTGGCACCGCTACCAGCACCGAAGCAGCGGCGAAGTTGCCCCACTCGCTAGTGAACTGGCCGATCATCGTCTGGAAACCGACCGGCCAGGTAGTGATCTGCGCCTTCGTTGAGGTGTCCACCCGATTGAAGATCAGGCTGGCGACCAGGTATTCGTTCCAGGCCTGGGTGAAGTTGAACAGGGCGGCAATCGCCAGGGCGGGGGTAGAGAGCGGGACGATTACTCGCCAGAACGCCCCCAGCTTGGTGGTGCCGTCCACCTCAGCGGCTTCCTCCAGGTCGCGGGGGATGGTGTCGTAGTAGCCCTTCAGCACCCACACGCTGAACGGCACCGCACTGACCGAGTAGGCGAAGATGATGCCCACGTAGCTACCGACCAGGCCGAGGCGGGCCAGCATGATGTAGATCGGCACGATCAGCATCGTCGCGGGGATCATCTGGTTCGCCAGCAAGAAGATCATACCACTGCTGCGCCCGGCGAACTTGAAGCGGCTGAAGGCGTAAGCGGCGGTGCAGGCCAACACCACGCCGACCAGCGTCACCGAGAGGGTGATGATCATGCTGTTGAAAATCCAGGACCAGAACGGCTTCTTGGTCAGCACGTTGTCGAAGCTCTGCAAGGTCGCACCTTCTGGGATGAACCAGAGGTCGCCGGTCAGCAGCTTGTCGCCGGGGCGGAGGGCCACCCCGATTACCCGCAGGCATGGGTAGGCCGCGATCACGCAGGCGATGATCAGGGTGATGTGGATCAGCAGCCGCTTGAAGGGACTGTCGCCCCGCGTACTCTGGAAGAACCCTGTGCGCGGCTTGACCAGCAGTTGGGGCTGGCTCGGCGCGGGCTGGGCGACGGTACTTTGCATCTGAGAGGGGTTAGTCTGTGCCATTAGCTCTCATACACTCCTTTCAGCCCGCCATTAAAGCGGATCCAGATGATCGCAAAGATCAGTAGCAGCACGAAGATCACCAGCGAGAAGGCGGCGGCTACCGCATAGCGACCCAGTTCGGAGAAGATGCGGAACAGCCCAGTGACCAGGATGTTCGTCTTACCCTGGTTGTCTACCAGGTAGATCACGTTGAAGTTGTTGAACGTCCAGACGGTGCCGAGGACGATGATCGGGGTCATAACTGGCTGCACCAGGGGGATGGTGATCGCCCGGAACTGCTGCCAGCCGCTCGCTCCGTCGATCTCTGCCGCTTCGTAATACTCGCGAGAGATGCTCTGCAAGCCACCGAGGATCGAGATCATCATGAAGGGGATGCCCAGCCAGATGTTGACGATGCAGACCATCACGAAGGCCCAGGTGCTGTCGGTGTGCCAGTTCGGTACATCCTGGAAGCCGATAGTGCGGAGGAAGTTGTTGATGAATCCGTACTGCGAGTTGAACTCGCCCTGGAAGGTGAGGGCGGCGATCACGCCGGGGATCGCCCAGGGCAGGATCAGGATCGTGCGGTAGATACCCTTGAAGCGCATTTCGCGGTTGAGCAGCAGGGCCAGGCCGAGGCCACCCAAGACGTGGAAGGCAACGTTGATTACTGTCCACAGCACGGTGATGCCGAGCAGGTTGAAGAAGCCGGAGTTGCCGTCGGAGAGCAGTGGCGCACTAAAGATGCGCCCATAGTTGTTGCCCGCGTTTTCGAGACTGAACTCAGGCTTGCCGAAGACGATGTTGTTGCGCGTCGCGTTGGTAAACGAGAGGTAGATGGTGTAGATGAAGGGGTAGATCACCAGTAGGGCGACCGAAATCACGCTGGGGGCGATCAGCATATAGGCCATGCTAACGCGAGGCTGCATCACTGCGCCCAGCATCATCAGGAACATGGCAATACCAGCAACAAGGGCGAAAGGCCATTCGTTGATCAGGAATAGCTCTTTGCTGTTTGCGCCACCGTTAAAGTTGAAGTTGTACATCGCCACTGCGGTGATCACAACAATGCCGACCAGGGCAGCGGCTTTGAAGCCCGCGATTACCCCAGCGACCAGCAGTTCTGCGACGACGAAGATGATCAGCCACTTCAGTTGACCGCTGTCCAGCAGGTCTGTACTCTTGGGGTTGCGGCTGCTGAGGACGGCGAAGGCACCGAGGCCTGCCAGAGCCAGTGGCGCGAACAGGCGCAGGACACGGTTCTCCTTCGCGCCGTTGGAGACGACGAGGTAGAGCAAGCCTTCAACTACGGCGATAAAAGCGACGAACAGCAGGATGAAACGTCCAATATCGGCAAACGCTGTGGATACCTGTTGACCGGAGGGCATCGCAGACCTCACTTTCTTGAGGACGGGTTGCGGGATAAGCGGGTTGCGGGTTGCAAAGAGGGGCGGGGCTTGAAGCTCCGCCCCCGTCTTAGCTACTACCGCTGGATTGGGGCTATTGTAACAGCGTTGTCAAGCAGCCCCCCACCAACCTCCCCACCAGGGGGAGGCAGGTTGGGAGTGCGACTTTACGGCTGGATGTCCTTAGCGCAGTTGTCGTAGCTGGTCTGCATCTTCTTGGCAGCCGAAGCAGGGGTGTCCTTGCCGCCCAGTACGTCCTGGAGCGGGGGCTTCTCAGCGTCGAATACGCAGCGCATCTGTGGCACAACCGGCTGGGGCTTGCCCTTCTCCAACTGGGCAATGCTGCCAGCGAGGATCGGGTTGTTGGTGATCACTGGGTCGTTGCGGGCCTCGGTCAGCGAGGGGAGGCGGTTCTGGGTCTTGGTGAAGTCCAGTTGCACTTCCTTGCTGGTCAGGTAGTCCACGAATAGCTTGATGCCCTTCATCTTGTCCGCGTCCTGGCTGGCAGGCTGGGCAATCATGAGGTAGACCCCAGCGACCATCGGGGCCGGGTAGAGACCAGTCGCGTCGATCTTCGGCATTGGGGCAATACCGAGTTCGAGGTTGGCCTTGACGCTATCGGTCAGGTAGCCGCTAACCGACCAGTCACCGTTGATCAGCATGGCAGCACGGCCATCCTTGAACAGTTGGTCGGAGGTGTTGTAGTCGGCTTCAGCCGGGAGAATCTTCTCCTTGTTCTTCAGGTCGCTGAGGAACTGGAGGGTCTTGACCATCTCTGGCGTGTCGAGGGTACCCTTCGCCTTAGTCGCGTCGGAGGGGTCACTGAGCGGCCAGCCGCCGAAACCAGCGAGGAAGGGATTGAGCCAGAAGGCTTCGGTGAAGTTCCAGACTAGGCCGTACTTGGCCTGGTTGCCACTGCCAGTGGTGAGCGGCTTGGCGGCGGCGATCAGTTCGCTCCAGGTCTCTGGCACCTTGCTGATCAGCTTCTTGTTGTACATGAGCATCAGGTGGTTGCCTGCGCTGAGGGGGATGCCCCAGACCTTGCCGTTGTACTTGGCCGCTTCTGCTGCTGCGCCAATGAACTTGTCGTTGTAGCTAGCCTTGAAGTCGGTGCTGTCCAGGTCGGCCACCAGGCCACCAGGGGCAAACACGCCCACATGGTCGCTGACAGTCCAGAGGATATCCGGGGTGTTCTGCGGGTCCCTGGCGAGCAGGGCGTTCGGGAACTGGCCCTTGATGTCTTCCACGCCCTTGTTGATCACTACGATGTTGTAGTCGGGGTTCTTCTGGCTGAAGGTCTTGGCCTGAGCGTTAACCCAGCTGAGGGTCGGCTCGCCTTCCTTCGTCCACATGATGATCGTGAACTTGGCGTTGGGGTTGGAGGCCTGCGGCGGGATCGCGGTGGCGGTCGGCTCTGGCACCTTGGTTGCCTCGACCATCGCGGTCATGGTCATCATGGCGGTGCCGGTCATCATCGGGGTCATATCCATCATGGGGGTACCCATCATGGCGGTGCCGGTCATCATCGGGGTAGCCATCATCATGGCGGTGCCAGTCATCATCGGGGTAGCCATCATCATGGCGGTGCCGGTCATCATCGGGGTCATGTCCATCATGGGGGTACCCATCATGGCGGTGCTGGTCATAGCCGCAGTTGGGGCCATCATCATCGCAGTGTTGGTCGGGGCCATCATTGCGGTGGTGGCAGCGACAGCGGGCTTGCTGGTGGCAGTCGGGCTGGCAGCGTCACCACCACAGGCGGCCAGAATGAAGCTGGCAACCAAAAGCGCGGCTAGTGCGCGCATCATCTTAGGCATTGCTAGAGATTCCTCCTTGTAGGTACTGCTTCGGTCGCGGGGCCGATTGCGCGGGGCAAGCGGGCCATAAGTTTGCGGATGTGCCTCTAAGTGTTTGTTGCCGTGGCTGCCTTACCCAGGGCTGCCAGGCTCGTTACCCTCCTCTCCCCAGCTTGCTGTTAGTTCTACGCTGAATGACTCGGTTTATATCTGACCGCTCACAAGTGGGTGGCGATCTCCAGGTTTGGCGATTTGAAGGTCTCTTGCAAGACCGTGGTTACGGCACCGACGGCAATAGCCTCGCGGCCCAGGTAGGCGCGTACAATGGTAGTATGCTGCCAGGCGACGGGCAGGGCGCGTTGCTGCACAGTTTGGCGGATCGCATCGAGTAGGATGTCCCCAGCAGCAGCCGTGCCACCGCCTACGATCACCAGTCCTGGGTTGAGCAAGTTGATCAGGCTACTGAGTGCAACCCCAATGTGCCGCCCGGCTGTCTGCAAGATTTCGAGGCTGTGGCGGTCGCCCGCGTAGGCAGTGCGGACGATTTGCTCCACGCTAAAGTCGGCGGCTAGAGCCTGGTTGCTGAGGCTGCGTTGCATGGTGTTGCCAGCCATGTGTGCCTCAACCAGTTGGTTGGCGGTGCGGGCGGCAGCAACCAAAGCCTGACCGCCCGCCATCGCCTCAAGGCAACCGTAGTTGCCGCAAGTGCAGCGTGGGCCGTCCTCGTCAATGGTGATGTGACCGATCTCGCCCGCACTGCCTACTTCACCGCGATAAACTTGGCCGTTGAGGATCAGGCCACAGCCGATGCCAGTGCCGACCTTGATGTAAGCAAAGTTGTCATGCTGCTGCCCAGCCCCACGCCACTTCTCGCCGAGTGCGCCGAGGTTAGCGTCGTTGTCAATGTAGATTGGGCGGCCCAGTTCCAGGCGCAAGCGGTCGCGGAAGGGGTAGTTGTGCCAGCCGGGCATGATCGGGGGCATGACCAACGTCCCCTGCTTCTGATCGAGCGGCCCAGGTATGCCCACGCCCACCCCTACCACCTGCGCCAACTGCACTTCCCCCTCCATTACTATGTCGTGGACGGCTTTCACGATAGCGGGGAGGACAACATCAGGCCCGGCGGCCACGCTGATCTGGCGGTCATGCTCGGCCAGCACGCGCCCCTCAAGGTCAGTGAGAATAGTGAGCAGGTGGGTTGCCCCCAGGTCTACGCCGACGACATAGCCCGCCTGGTAGTTAAAATTGACCAGGATTGGGCGGCGGCCCACTCGTGAGGGGCCGGTACCAGACTCCTCAACCACCTCCTGCTCTAGCAGTTCGGTGATGATGTTGGAGACGGTGCTGCGGCTGAGTTGAGTGCGCTTGGCAATCGCGGCCCGGCTGATGCTCCCCTCCTGGCGGATCAGGTTGAGGACAATCGCCTTGTTCAATTCGCGCATCAGGCCCAGGTCGGCGGTGTTCCCGGCTTTAGGCGGTGTCGTCATTGTCACGCTTGTGCGGCTTTCGCAGAATATGTTGGTTTTGTTGTAGGTTCGTACGTTGTAGGTTCGTACCTGGGCTGGCTATGATGATAGCACAAGCCCTTTAGTTTGTCAAGTGTGCAAACAAACCAATTTAGGGCAGCACTGGGGGGTGTAGAGTAACAGAGCAAGAGCCAATTGGCCGCTGGGCAGCCCTGCCGCCGCGTGCTGCTCGATGTATGAGCGCAGGTGGCGGCCAACGTACTCTGCCAGTTTGGCTGGCACCGCATTACCAATCATCTGCTCCTGATCTGTCTTACTGCCGAGCAGCACAAAGTCTGGGGGGGAGGTCTGGATCATGCTCCGCTCTCTTGTGGTTAGTGGGCGGAGGTTGGGGCCGGGTGGGGCGGTGTCGCCTGGGTGGGGCTGGTAGGTTGGGGGGACTGGGCGGTTTACGCCACGCACTGTTGGGCTGGGTTCGTCCACCGAGAACACTCCGCGCCGAGCGTAACTGCGTGGGTGGCGATAGTAGTGGTCAATGCCAAGCTGTGCGCCGAAGTAGCCACGCAGGGTTAGGGGTCGGCTGGCAAGATCACGTTGGAGCAGCCCGCATAGTGCTTCGTCATCCCCACCAAGCGCGCCAATCAAGAACAGCCGCCTGCGTAGCTGTGGCACCTCACACAAGCTAGCATCCAGCACGATCTGGGTGAGGCCATAACCAGCAGCTTGCAACAAGTGGCGGCCCTCAACCAGGGTGCGGCTGCCGATAATGCGATCTACGTTCTCCATCACCACCCACTTTGGCTTTAGCTGTGCCACCGTAGCAGCGAAGGCGAGGGTGAGATCAGCCCGCCCCTGGCTCTCGTCGCGCTTACCCGCACTGGAGAAGTCCTGGCACGGTGGCCCACCAATGATCATCTCTGGCTCGTAGTTAGCCAGCACCTCAGCCGTAGGCGTGCTAAGGTCAAGGTTGATTGCTGGGTGGCTGAAGTTACGACGGTAGACGGCCAAAGCTGGCTGCCAGTTGTCGAAGGCTGCTACGATCTCGAAACCTGCTCGCTGGAAGCCAAGCGACAGGCCTCCGCAGCCGCAGAACAGATCAATCACCCTCATGCGTCGGCCTCCGGTGACTCGTCAGGTGACTCGTCAATAATAGGCAGCGACCCTGGGTTAGCCGCTGCTACTAGCGGCAGCAGGTCAGGCGTAGTCAAGATCGCAGCATCCAATCTGCGCTCTGGTTGCAGGTAGTTATGGCCGCCACCGAGGATGATCTCGCGCACTACATTGCGCTGCACACGAGGCTGGCTCAACTCTGCACAAGCCATCAGCGGGTGTGTGCCAGCCCCAGTCACCGCAAAGGCCTTGTCATTCTTCGGTCCATAAGTCAGGCTGTTGATCGTCTCTCTAGCGTTGAACCTGCCTTCGCGGGCGAAGTCATAGAGCATCTTTGCTAGCCAGATGACCGAGCGGGCTGGGCGGTTGATGCCCGTTGTGCCGAAGCGGGTCATGAACAGGCGGGTGAAGGCGTAGTTGCTCCACACAAAAAGGTCAAAGCAGTGCTGGTCGAGAACTAGCCGCTGCCCTACTGTGCGCCAGACTGGTTGTAGCACCAACGGCTGCTCGGCGGCAGGCTTGTTGAGCATTACTCGGTTGAGTGCATCAGCTATCTGTGGCAGACGCATTCGCACCTGCGCGACTGCTTGCCAGTCCTTAATTGGAGCGCAGACTGGTTCCAGCAAGCCTAGCAGTTGCTCACGCTCGCCTACATAACTACTGGCAATGCTGAGGGCAATGTAAACGATGCTGTCAGGCCGCACCACGATCTCACAGCCGTACTGCTGCGTTGGCAAACCTGCCGTCGTGTTATCGGGTAGGGCTGTCAGCTTGATCTCCAGGCTACGCAGGGCTGCGCTCGGCCTGTTGGTCGTATCAAAAGTGACCAGGTCAATACGTGGCAGTGGGTGTGCTAGCAGCGAAACGTAGGGCGTGTACAGGCTCTCAAAGTCGAAGTGGAGGCTAGGGGAGAGTGGCCGCAGGCCAAACAGGGTCTCCACCTCAATGTAGCTTCTAGCTACCGTCAGGTCAGTCGCCAGCCTCAAGTAGACGGCCTGCAAGCCTTGCACACCCATCCAGCAAGCCAGCGCAACCGGGAAGGCGTTGTTGAAGATGTTCTTCTTCCAGTTAGCTGGACTCTGGAAGTCGCGGTTGGCTTGTGCCAGACCGAATAGGCCCATGCCAGTTTGGCTGGCACCGCATTACCAATCATCGTTGGCCCCTCTCTGCCCTCATTATAGCATAACAGGTGCTTCGCTCAAGCTACTTGCCGCCAACCCTACCATACTGTATACTCCCCTCGTGGTGGCATGACCGCCCATGCAGCGAGGAGACAGCAGTGGCTAACCTGATCACGGTGGCACGCATCATCGTTCTGTTCATCACCATTGCGATTATCTACATCCAGACCCCCGTCGCCCTCTACATTGGTCTGGTGCTGACGATCATCGTCTTTGTCAGCGACGCACTCGACGGCTACGTGGCCCGCAGGCGCGGCAGTGCCAACGAGTTCGGCGCAGTATTCGACATTGCAGGCGACCGCATCGTAGAGAATGTCTACTGGGTTGTGCTGGCCCAGATCAACCCGCTCGGCCTGGTGCCAGTTTGGATGGCCCTGGCAACGATCACCCGTAGCTTCATCGTGGACGGCTTGCGGAGCATGGCCCTGATGCAAGGCAAGACCGCTTTTGGCGAGAAAACGATGATGACCTCGAAGTTCGGCGCGTGGCTGGCCGCCAGCCGCTTCAACCGCGCCGTCTATGGCATAGTGAAGGTAGTAGCCTTCTGCTGGGTGCTGCTGGTCTACGCCCTCGACTTGCAGGCCCGCTCCAACCCCGGCTCTGCCTTCGCGGGCTTTTGGCGCGACACCCAGGGCATCTTCACCGCCCTCGCCACCTTCTTTCTCTACTTCACCGTCATCTATATGCTGGCGCGCGGGCTGGTCGTGGTCTGGGATGGCCGCTGGATGTACCTGCCCGGCCCTCGTTCGCTAGCCAAGCCGATCCCCGCCAGCCAACCGACGGAGCAAAAGTGATGCACGAACCAGAGGCTAGCATAACTGCTGCTGCCCACCCGATCAAAGACAGTGGCGTGGCTGCCGTGTTCGACGTGGATCGCACCCTGGTAGCACAGACGACGACCGAGCGTATCTTCATCCGCTATCTCCTGCGGCACGGGGTGATCAACCCGCTGGGGGTGGCCCGCACTGGCCTGCACATCCTCAGCCGCCTGCCGCAGAGCAGCCCCTTTGACACAGTGCGCCACAACCGCGTCTTTATGCGTGGCATCAAGGCGGCGCGGGCGAAAGAGTTGGCCCGCCTGATCTTCGCCACCCACATCCTGCCGCTGGTTGGGCCAGAGGCGATCCGCCAGGTGGACTGGCACCACGCCCAGGGCCATGCTGTGATCCTCCTCAGCGGCTCACTGGATTTCTTGCTTGAGCCACTGCGTGAGAAGCTGAAGGCCGACTATCTGATCTCCACCCACCTGGAGGAGGACGGGCGTGGGCTGCTGACGGGCCGCATCGTGGGCCTTCATCCCTACGGCCCACACAAGGCTACCCTGCTCAAGGAATTGGTGGCCGAACATGGCTTCGACCTCAGCCAGTCCTATGCTTACGCCGACCACTACTCGGATGTGGAGTTGCTATCGCTGTTCGGCCACCCGGTCGCGGTCAACCCGCACCCCCGCCTGCGCGAGTACGCCGCCGCGCATGGCTGGCCGATCAAACACTTTCCGCTCGGAGAACAATCTTGAAGCGCATCCTCTCTCTGGTCTTCGTTGCCCTGCAAGCGGCGGTCATCGCCCTGTTTGGCTACCTGGTCGTCCAATACTTTGGCCTGCGCGAACGGCAGGGCGGCCCGATCATGGTCATCGGCCACCGGGGGGCAAGCAAGTACGCCCCAGAGAACACGATCTCTGCCTTCAAGCTAGCGATTGAGCAGGGGGCTGACGCACTTGAACTTGATGTGCAGCAGAGTGCGGACGGTGAACTGGTGGTGATCCACGACAACGAGCTGGATCGCACAACCAATGGCATCGGTTGGCTCGGCTTCTACAACTTCGCCGACCTCAAGCAGCTAGACGCTGGCTCCTGGTTCGACCCGCTCTACAAGCGCGAGAAGCTGCCGACCTTGAAGGAGACGATCACGACCGCCCGCGAACGAGGGGTGGGTACCTACATCGAACTGAAAGACCCTGCCCTTTACCCTGGCATGGCGCAGCGGGTGGCCGACCTGCTAGCCGCCGAGGGCTGGACGCGGCCTGGGCAGGGCATCGTGATCTCCTTCGACCACGCCGCGATCTCTGCCTTGCGCGCCCTCAACCCCGAACTCACCCTCGGCGTGCTGTTTGGCCCCTGGCGCGGGCCGCACTGGGCGACTGCTGCCAGCTTGCAGGCGATTGGCAACCCGCAACTAGTGTTGCCGCACTGGGCCAGCGTGCTGCGCGACCCTTATATGGTGCGCCGCCTGCACCGGCTGGGCAAGCTGGTGGTAGTCTGGACGGCGGACGCGCCCTGGGCTGCCCGAATGTTGCAGTACGTTGGCGTGGATGGCATCATCACCAACAACCCGGATCTAGTGATCGCGGCTACCGCCCCGCTGGCGGAGGTGGTTTGAGCGGCGCACGCGTATTTGGGTGCCGCTGCTTCCCTAATCTGCCTCGGCTTTGATATAATAGGGGCAGCGTAACTTTGTTTTAGCAGAAAGGCTGTACTTTGTCCTTCTTTGATCGCGTCAAGGGGAAGATCGTCTTTTCGGTGATCATCGGCGTGCTGCTAATTGCCGCCCTCAGCTTCTTCGCCGACTTCAACAAGCTGGGTGACACCCTACGCGGCTTCCACTGGGTCTTGCTGCCAGTCATCTTCGGCCTCACCCTCTTTAACTACCTGCTGCGCTACCTGAAGTTCGACTACTACGTGCATCTGGTAGGGGCGAACGATGTAACCAAGACCGAGAGCGGCCTGATCTTCTTTAGTGGCATGACTATGGTGATGACCCCCGGCAAGGTAGGCGAGCTGCTCAAGGCTTACCTGCTGCGGCAGGTGCGCGGGGTGCCAATTGCTACCGCTGCCCCCATTGTCCTTGCCGAGCGGATGACCGACGGCATCGCTATGATGCTGCTGGCGGTGATCGGCTTCGGGTTGCTGCTGCTAACTTCGGCTGGTGACAATGCGGCGGCGGCTGGCTCGTTCTGGCTGATCCTCGTCTTCGTGGTTGTAGGCTACGCCTTCGTGATTGCCCTCTCGCAGAACAAGCGGCTGGCAACCTGGTTCATCGGCCAGTTGCAGCGGCTGCCAGTAGTCGGCAAGCGGCTGGGCTTCATGCACGAACTGTTTGATAGCACCAACAAGCTGCTCAACATCAAGGCTCTCAGCATCGCCAGTTTGCTCGGCTTCATCTCCTGGGCGGGCGAGTGCGTGGCCTTCTACTACGTGCTGATCGGCCTCGGCATCCCTGGCTCCTGGAACCTGCTGTTCATTGCTACCTTCATTCTTGGTAGCACCAGCATTGCGGGTGCAGTAAGCGGCTCGCCTGGCGGCCTCGGCGTGTCCGACCTGGCTATCGTCGGCGCACTACTCGCCCTCGCCCGCCCGCCTTTCCTGCCCGACTACACGATCAACGAGTCCACCGCCATCGTCGCCACCCTGCTGATCCGCTTTGCCACCCTCTGGTTCGGCGTACTCTGCGGTATCGTTGCCACCGTCATCTTCTACCTGCGCTACGGCAGCATCGGCAAGCTAGAAACGAGCGAAATCACTTGAGCCTGGAGCCTAGATTTTGGCAATTGCGCCCGCTGCTGGGTAGGCTGCTTGTGCTTGCCTGCCTGCTGCTGGTTGGCTGTGAAGGGGGGGGCAGCGGCCCGCTCCTGAGCGACATATCAACTACGGATGGGCAGTTGCAGATCAATGGGCAGCGAGAGACGCGGACTATCGTCAACGCGATTGACTTTGGCTACAGCCTGGCCCAAACTGCCAACCTGGAGAGCTATCTGGAGGGGCGCAGCCAACGGTTTCTCGTGCGCCCAATTCAGGAGAGGGCGGGGGGTAGCTATCAGTATCACTTTGATGGGGTACTACCAACCGCTGGCGCGGGCGGCGTGGTCGCGCAGGCAGTGCCGGTTGGCAGCTATCGGCTGGCGGTTACGGCAACCGTTGGCAGTGAGGTGCTGGTTCGGCGCAGCCCTGAGTTTCAGGTGGTCGCCAGCGATACCGAGCCGCCGCGCTTCGAGCGTTTCAGCGCGCCAGCCCCGGCGGTAGTTTCGCCCAACAATGACGCGATCAGCGACACCTTGCCGCTCAACTATCGGATCAGCAAGGATGCCCGCGTGATTGGCTACGCTACCGACCTGAGCGGCACCCGCACCATCTTTCAGCCTGCAACGAAGGTGCTGAGCGGCGAAAATACGCTCTACTTTACTGGCAAGCAGTTGGCTGGCGACGCGCCCCTGGCGGGCGGTAGCTACACCCTGACCGTGCGGGCTAGCGACGCGGCGGGCAACATTAGCGAGCAGAACCTGCAAGTCCAGGTCGAGGGTGGTGGCAAGGCGGCGGCGCAGATAGTCAAGGTCGAGGTCGGCCCGCCCGACATCATTCGCGGTGACGTGAACGGTGGGGTGATCACCGTCAGCATCACGGTTAAGAACACGGGGACTACCACCCTGAACACCCAGGCTCCCGACCCCGGTTATGAGTACACGACCAACGACAGCTACGCCAGCGTCGGCAAGGCAGACCAGCCGGGCCTGTGGCGGGTGGGGCTGGACTGGAACAACAACCGTGGTGGCGACGGCGCGGCCTACCGCTACCCCTACCGCTGGGGCTTCGGCAAGCCGCTGCTAGCGGGCGAAACGGTGACGGTGGTAGGGAGAGTGCGCGTCCTCAAGCAAGAGGAGTTTATGACCTTCTACGCCGCGATCCTGCAAGAGGGCGTGCAGATCATCAACGACAGGTCTGGCGCGACCGTGATCCACGTCCACTAAGCTCTAGCAAGGCCGGCTAGCAGCGTGGGCTGGCCTGTTGCAAGGCTGGAGTGAGCGGTAGCCTGGCGGTCGCGCCGAGGTGGACTGCACCCGCAGGTACTTTGTGCCAGCGAATATCAGGTCGTGGCCGCGCATCGCCACCTGTGCGGTTCTAGCTGCCGCCCTCCATCCCGCGCTTGACCGCCTGGACAGTACGGCTCAGTTCGCTAGCCACCGCCTTGCTGATTATCGTGTTGGCGACCCCGCCGAACAGCCCCTTGCGCGGCGTGTAATCCAGGCTCTCGCTCAGGCGCGTTTGGCCCTCGCCCACCGCCTCATAGCGGATCGTCATCTCGCCGCTGACATCGCCCTGCATCTGGATTTTCACCCACTGGGCTGCCTCCTGCTGCTTGCGAACAAAGTGGGTGGTTAGCTTGAGGCCCAGCACGCGGCTGATCACGTCCCACTCGCCTCCTACCTGGATTGGGTCGCCGACAACATTGGTGTACTCGCCAACGAAAGCGGGCCAGTTGCCGAGGTCAGACATCCAGGCGTAGACCTGGGCTGGCGTGGCGTTGATCGTCGCGCTCTCCTCTATCTTCTCCATCATCGCTTACCTGCCTCCATGTTGCGCTTGACTGCTTCAATGTTCTTGCGGATCGTCCCCTTGACCGCGTTCTGGGTCACGAGGTCGGCGAGGGGGCCGAACAGCCCCTTGCGCGGGATGTAGTCTAGCCACTGAGTGAGCAGGGTGTTGCCTCTGCCGTCTGGCTCGTAGCGGGTGCTGAACTCGCCGCTCGCATCACCGCTCATCTTCATGCGAGTGAGCGTTGGCGGCTCGTTGTAAATGCGCTCAAAGCGGGTGACGACCTCGATCATTATGATCCGGGCTACCACGCTCCAACTACCCCCCACCTGCTCCGGGTCGCCCTGCACGTCGCGGATTTCGCCCGCTACGTAGTTGGGCCAGTTTTCTCGGTTGACCGAGTAATCCCAGACCTGTTGGGGCGTAACCCCACTCACCGTCACGCTCTCCTGCACATGGCCCATCGGCACACCACCTCCTCACGCTACTTTGCGCCGCCATTATAGCACAAGCGGCGGTGGCTGCACGCGAACCAGCCGTTTTGTGGTATACTCTCCTTTGCCTGTTTGAGGCAGCAGGAGGGGAAAGGATCGCTTGAGCGGAGCCAAAGAAAAGCTGAAGATATTGATGATCGCCCCCACTTCGTTCTTCTCGGACTATGGGGCGCACGTGCGGCCATATGAGGAGATCATCGCTTTGCAGGCTCAGGGCCACCAGGTAGTAGTCTGCACCTATGGCAGCGGCAACCCAGTACCAGGGGTAGACATCCGCCGCGCCAGGTTGACCGGGCGCAGCCAGGTGAGCATTGGCTCATCCAAGCGCAAGATGCTGTTCGACATCCTCCTTTTCTTTCGCACCCTGTGGACGGCGTGGAGCTTCCGGCCCGATATCATCCACGCGCACCTGCATGAGGGGGCGTTGATCGGCCACTTCACCCGCCTGTTCTACCCCTTGCACAACGCCCCGGTGATCTTCGACTATCAAGGTAGCCTGACCGCAGAGATGGTAGACCACCGCTTTATGCGTAAGAGTAGTGGCTTCTACAAGCCATTCCGCCTGCTAGAGACCTTCATTGACCGCTTGAGTGGGGCGATCATCGCCAGTTCGCACAATGCGGCCAGCCTGCTACGCCAGGAGTACCACGTGCGGGCCGAGCGCATCTTCACCATCGGCGACGGGGTAGATACCAGCCGCTTCTGCCCGCCAACGGGCGCAGCGCAAG
>JBBROH010000006.1:0-53536 GCA_038229595.1 Chloroflexia bacterium
CAGATGAAAAGACGTAATACCCTGGTAGCTCTGGTAGCCCTAGTGGTTGTTGCCACCCTGGTTGGCGGGCTGTTGCTTACGGGCCTCGGCCAGAACAAGGCCGCCGTGCAGTTGGCGCAAGTTCCCCCTGTAGTCGCTAGCAGCGGCAAGGCGGCTGACCCTGATAGGGTAGTGGGAGTTGACCCAGAGAAGACGGCTGACCCCTACAAGGCCCTGGCAGTTGACCCAGAGAAGACGGCTGAGGCTGACAAGGCGATAGCCACCCTACGCAACACGGCCATAGGATTGCTGCGTAAGGCCGTGGTGGACAACATTGCTGCCGCCACCCGCCGTAACCAAATGCACCCGCAACATGCGCTAAAGCTCGTTGGTGTTCGATTTTTGCGAAAAGGCCCTACAAGTTGGAGATATCTATTGACATTACAACGTTCTTATGGTACTATATGCAGACAAGCACTAAGCGGTCGTCTCTTAGTTGCATACGACATATTCGTGCGCTAATCTGCATGGAGGCTTTAACATGAGTCATCTTCATCAGTCAAAAGCTGTTAAGCAAATGCTGGTACTTGCTGTGCTTGTAGCTGCGCTTACTACGTACTCTGTTGTACATGGCACAAATGGCGAACAACTACAGGCTCAGGCTGTCATTGTACAACACGCCAATTCAGTTTTGGGGGAGCCTGAACCCACCCAGCTCGTGGACCCTAACTTTGTCATTTTCCCCGAACCTGAGGTCACTGTCTACTGCCCTTCTTGCCAGGAACCTAAGGCTGTAACACCGTTGCCCACAATGCCACCTGCCCCCACACCAGTGGATACACACGCGCCAATACTATTGCAAGACACGTTCTCCAGCGAGGCATCAATAAACAACTATTCCATAATGGATGTTGCCCAGCCATCTGATTTCCAACACTCTACCTGGCGCACAGAAGATGGGCTTCTAAAGCAGATGGGCGACTATTCAGAATCTGCTATTGACAAAGAGACTATAGCTGTTACTGGTGACGAAAGTATGTCGTATTATGAAGTAGCAGTTCAAGCTGATGGAGGCCGCACTCCTGTAGGTGTAGTTGCTTGTTACACGTCTCAAGGCTTTTATTTGCTCCGTGCCTATCCCGCTCCTGACATTGGTGAGTCTGGTGGGGATGCAATGAGTAGCGTAGACAGTCGAGGGTGGATATTGGAACGTTATAATCTTCAGACCAACACTCGCACCCTCATGGCTGATGGTTTGCCATCAGCCGGATACATTCAGGGACAATGGTCATCCCTTAAAATCCAAGTTGGATTGGGAACTGTAGCTGCTTACATGAACGGTAACAGAATTGCCGTTGTTCAAGATAGCAAGTACCCATCTGGCAAGGTAGGGTTGTACTCTGAGGCTAGGTATGCTCGGTTCGATAACCTTGTTGTTTCACGTCTTGCTTCAAGCATACCTGACCGCTAAGGAGTAGCTAACCAAATAGACAGGGCTTGTTCTTCAACTTCGGACTCGTGATTAACACCACTGGATGTGACTCCAACCATGCACTACTGTCCAGTCACCCCCACTAAGACTTAGCCAATCGGAGGATGTTATGATGAAACTTTTTGCTGGCAATAAGAGATGGATTGCCTCTGTTCCCATCGCTCTGCTGTTGGTATTTGTTCTTGACAGAGGCTACGACACCTCGGCACATAGTACTTACGTTGTTCCGAGCGGGCCAGTGGCTGTGGCTACATGGAGTGGGCGTATAGATGTTGACCCTTCTGCTGGTCAGTCGCATGTTAATGACTTGGCGATGAACCAGAACGAAGCCCACATCCTCTATGGTCGTGTCGTTCCTTCAGGCAACTCGAACATACAGCCGCTATATAGTGTTAGCAGTGCTAACAATGGTATAAACTTTGACACCCCTGCCCTCCGAGGTTGCACCCAAGGAACCAGTAGTGCCAACATTTACCCTTCAGCTCGTGTAGTAGAGGATAGTCAAAAGTACATCTTTGTTGTTTGGCTTGACTTCTGTATAAATGGCTCGTCGAATGGACCAAACCTTTTCTTCACTTCAAGGACACCAGGTGGCACTTGGCGTTCCGGTCCAGTTCAGATGACTAGCAGTGTGACCAAAGGTGCCAGTGTAGCAGTCGCTAACAATGGCACTATACACATCTCGTACTCTTTGTACGATGGGAATGCATCCAGGTTGTGGTACACGAAGTCAACGGATAGAGGTGCTACCTTCAGCACCCCCGTCGCACTGACTAGTATTCTTCCACTAGGAGGTTCCTACATCACTAGTGTAGTTGCAGATGCTAGCAACAACCCTCATGTCTTGTACCAATGGGAGACGAATCGGGGTGGGAATGAATACACCTCGTCAATGTGTGCTCTTGATTATCTGAGCGGTGGATGGACCAGTCCTAACTGCTTTTATGCTAAAAGAAGCTACTGGCCAGATGCGGCTTCCGGTGCTAACGGGGTGGTTGGTGTTACTTGGCAATCACGGTTGCATGGAATTATGTACGCCCATTGGGATGCTAGCAATGGATGGTATGGGATAGTTAATGTTAGTAGAAATATCAGCAATCCGGGAGGTCAGGAGCAACTCAAGCAGTTCCCGACGCTTACGTATGATCATCAAGGTCTCGCACATTTCGCTTGGATAGAGTCTCAAGGTGCAACTTTGTACCTTATGTATGCAGCTGAAGAGGCTAGAGGGCAGTTTTCAGCGGAGTATCCTGTTCAAGGTAACTTTAGCTACGTTCCCCAACTAGCAAGCTACAACAACAACCTTGGTCTTGCTTACAAACAGGGGGATGATTATCAAGGACGAAAGACTTACTTCCGTCGCATCCAACTGCCCACACTAACTCCAACAAGAACACCCACCCCAGGTCCTACTCCTACTCCATGCGGACAGATGTTTAATGATGTGCCTTGCAACTACTGGGCCTTCGGCTACATTAGAGCGTTGAATACACCGACCTTGATAATGGCTGGTTACACAGCTAGGGAAACTTGCATTAACCCACCAGCTAGTGTGGAGCCACCTTGTTTCATACCGCGCAAGAATGTCACAAGAGCGGAACTGACTAAGGTTCTCTATCGAGCTAGAGGGTGGACTCCTTCTACTCCCTCTACTCCATCGTTTACGGACGTTGGACCCAGCAATTGGGCCTACGTGTATGTAGAAACTGCCTTCAATAGAGGTGTCATCAATGGCAAATCCCCTGCTGAATGTGCAATACAAGGGCAACAGAGTCCGTGCTTCCTACCTAACAATCCGATAAACCGCGCAGAGATGGCTAAGACTATCTACCGGGCTGCCCAGTATAATGCACTTATCCCAGCCAGCCAAACGTTTAGCGACATAGGTCTCAACCATTGGGCTTACGTATACATCGAAACACTAAACTCTAAGTCTGTAATGCGTGGCTACAACATTAGTTCAGTATGTGGTTCGCTAGCGTTGCCTTGCTACTTGCCTAACAACAACGTTCCTCGCGACGAAAGTGCCAAAGCAGCCCGTCTAATGATCCTGTCACCTTAGCTTTGTACAAGCAATAAGCGTATTAATCTTAGATACTGCTCCGCGACCAGTGCGTGTTTCATATCCTCTACGTGGCGTGCTTGCCATCGAGACCCTCGCTTTGTAAGTAGCAAGCTAGCGAGCGGCTGGTGGGGGCAACCCTGCCAGCCGCTCTTTTCTTTGCTCCCCAGCCAACCAGCCGCCCTGTTGCTGAGCGGGGCGCAGCGGGCAACAAAAAGGAGGAGAGCAACTGCCCTCCTCCTTGTTTGCTTGTTGTTCACTGGCTACTGGGCTTCAGCACCCTCTGCGGCTTCACCCAGGCGTTCGGGTTCGGTTACGCCGCGCAGTCGGTTCCACAGTTGGTAGTCCATGCTGCTCTTGGCGACGTAGAGATTGTCGGAGCCAGCGGCCATGCTGTTGCGGCCCAGTATTTCGCCCTCGTCGAGGTGACGCAGGTCGATGTACTTGGCTCCCTCTTGCAGGCGCGTTCCCTCTGAGAGGATAACGATCTCGCGCAGTTCGTCGCTGCTGAGGTTAGGGAGCAGGTCATAGACCTCCTTGAGGTCGCTGGCGGTGTGGCCGCTCTGCTGGGCGCGCATATCATTGGCTGCATCGTTGATGCCCGCCATCGGCTGTGGGTTGAGGTCGGTATCATAGGTGTTGTCTTGCAGGTGTTCAGGGCGGAAATTGGTCATCTGCTGGCTCCTCCTTTGTGGGTGAGAGGTCGTGTGCGAGCTATGGAAGCAAGATGCGTACCAGATAGCAGCGGGGGCGTGGCGGACTAGCTGTGTGAGGGAGTGGGCTGGTTGCGGCTACCATCTCGCTCGCGCCCTAGATAGAGGACTGTAATCCAGCACTGCCCTGCTCGTACCGCTCGCTGATGAAGGCCAACAGCTTGCGGCTGAAGTGCGCGACATCGAACTCGGCGGCGCGGGCGCGGCAGGTAGCAGGGTCGAAGGCAGCGGGGTCGAACGCGGCCAGCACCTCGGCCAATACCTGCCCCTCTTGTTGGGCAAAGAAGCTGCCAGTCGCGCCTGCTATCACCGTCTCCAACGCGCCGCCTTCGCCAAAGGCAATCACCGGGCGACCAGCAGCCATCACCTCCAGCGGCGTAATGCCGAAGTCGTCTACGCCGGGGAAGACGAAGGCGGTGCAGCCCCGGATGTAGTCGAGCGTCGCGTCGCGGGAGAGGCGACCCAGCACCCGCACCGTTGGCCCGGCCAACTGGGCGATCTGCGCTCGCGCGGGGCCGTCACCGATCACCACTAGCGGCAATTGCGCCAGGTTCGCCGCCTGTACCGCCAGGTCGATCCGCTTGTAGGGCAGCAGGCGCGAGAGGCAGAGGAAGTAGCCACCGCCGCTCAACTTTGGGGCGGGGGTGAGCGGCTGACCCGCGAACTCGGCCAGGCGCACTGGCGGGTTGATCACTACGCTCTCTCGCCCGTAGAAGCGGCGGATGCGCTCAGCCGTGGTCTGGCTGTTGGCGATGAAGTAGTCCACCGCCTGGGCTGCCCTGTAGTCTGCCACCCGCAGGCGGTCGAGCAGAGGCAGGAGGACGCGCCGCTTCAGGCCACCAATCCCCTTGCGGCCCAGGTATTCGCCGCTCATCCAGAGGAAGCGGGTGGGCGTGTGGCAGTAGCAGAAGTGTAGCGCGTTGCCTTTGTTCACCCACTTGGCGAACGAGCTTGCGCTGCTGAGGATCACGTCGAACGCACTGAAGTCGAAGCGGCGGAAGGCCAGCGGGTAGAGTGGCAGGTAGCCCTTCGCAATCGCCTTGCGCTTGGGCAGAGCCTGCATGAAGCTGCTCCGTACTCTTGCTTGCTGGAAGGCGGCGGACATCACTTGCGGCTGAAAGAGGGAGGTGTAGAGTGGCGCATTGGGGAACATCTCCAACCAGACCTCGACCACGTTCTCGGCCCCACCATGCTCGTTGAGGTAGTCGTGAACGAGGGCGATCTTTGCTGCGCTGAAGGTTCGTGTCATCTTGGCCCCTCATCCGCCGCCATCATCTCCTCATAGACGCGGTAACGCTGCTCGGCGACCCGCTCCCAGGTGAACTCGGCCAGGGCGCGGTAGCGGGCCAGTTCGGTCAGCTTCACGGTCGTGGCGGGGTCGTCAAGCAGGCGAGTGCAGGCGGCGGCCAGCGCAGCCACGTCGCCTTCGGGGAAGATCAGGCCGCTGCCGCCCACCACTTCGGGGATCGCCCCGCTGTCGCTGCCGACCACCGGCACGCCACACATGAACGCTTCGACGATGATGCGGCCAAACTGCTCCTTCCAGCGCGGAGTAGTACGGCTCGGTACCGCCAGCACGTCCATCGCGTTGAGGTAGCTAGCCGCCTCGGTGCGGGCCACTGCGCCAGTAAAGCGCACCCGCTCGCCCAGCCCTGCCGCCTGCGCCTGTGCTGCAAACTCGGCCTGCCCGCCGCCGCCGATCAGCAGGGCCACCGTGTCAGCTGGTAGCTGCTGCAAGGCGGCGATCACATCTTGCACCCCCTTGTCCCGATCTAGCCTGCCCAGGAAGCCGACCACCCGCCGCTCTTGCAGCCCCAGCTTCGCCCTGACCTCCGCCCGCGCCGCTGGCATGGGCTTGAACACGTTGTGGTCTGCCGCCAGGGGTATCCGCTTCAGAGCGTGCTGGTAGCCCTTGCCGCGCAGCACCTCGCCCGCCTCGCTGCAGCAGACGTTGGCGTAAGCGGCGCGGCGGAAGGCCCACTGCTCGATCAGCCGAAAGGGAAGCGGGTACTGCTTGCGGATGTTCTGGGCTGAGTAGAACATTAGCCTCGCGCCCGCTGCGTGCAGCCGCAGCCGCGCCAACACCTGGCCCATCACCAGGCTGAACGGCTCCTCGTAGCAGTCCACGATCTCTGGCCTGACCCGCCGCAGAGCCGCACCCAGCCCCTGGCGGAAGGCAAACAGGTTGGGCCGTGCCTTGCCGAAGGTCGCCGCTGGGGCCTGCCGTATCTTGTAGTGCGGGTCATAGGTCTTCTCCTGCGCCACGCGGCGGCTCTCCTCGTCCCACCAGTGGGGCGTGAGGACGGTAAGCTGCACCCCAGGCCGGGCGGCCAGCAACTCTGGCAGCCGATGGTTGGAGCGGGTGACGAGAGCGTGGTGGATCATCAGCACGCGCATGGGCGGTCGGGTTCTCCTTTTCGCTGAGTCTGCGAATGGGGGCGGGGTGATTGGCGGGGGTATTATGCACCAAAGGGCGGCTGTGGGTCAAACCTGAGAGGGCCAACCGTCGCCTATTAGCAGATTGGCTCGGCGGCTGAGCAGGTTGAGGCAGGGCTACGAAGACTAACGACTGAGGCCGCGTGTTCAAGGTACTGCTGCAACATAGTGTTGTAACACATACATGAGCAACGATGCCAACTCAACTAACGTTGTGAACAAGCCTCAACCTGCATCCACTTACCGCCCAACAAATCATGCTGTAGAGCAGATGCTAGAACGAGATGTAACTGAGGCACAGGTTGCTCATGTTCTCGCTGCTCCTGAGTAGAACTTCAAGTTGCCTAACCCACCGCCGCCCAGCCCGAACCAGCCAAGCAGCAGCAGCGCAAGCACGACGAGAGTGATGCCGACATAGAGGCGGTCGCGTTCGCGGGCGAAGATCAGCACGGTGGCGGCTACGCGCAGCAGCGGGGTGAGGATCAGCACGATCACCCCCAACTCGACGAAGGCTAGCGGCTCGAAGCGGGTGAGGGCAGCTAGCAGTTGGTCGGCGTGGTATAGCTGGCTGTGTTCGCCCACATCGTTGACCACACTGCGCCAGTCGCCCGCTCGCCCGCCCACGCTGATTAGATAGAAGAACATCCCCATGACAAGCAGGACTGCGCTGCTGAACACTCCTACCCGCAGCACGTAGCTGACGATCACGCTGGGGTCAGCCGCCACCCTTGTGGGGGGGTCGCTGGCTGCGAGCGGTGGGCGTGTTTGGTCGTCCTTAGCTGCCAAAGATACTCACCCCCAGTCCTTTGAGGATCATCTGCGCGGCGATCAAGAGGAGGATGGGAGTGAACAGCTTGCGGATGCCTATGTTGCTGAGGCGGGGCAGGATGCGGCTGCCGAGCAGTGCGCCACCCAGCACGCCGAGAGCTATCGGCGCGACGAGCAGCGGGTTGACTTCACCGCGCCCAAGATAGATGCCCGCACTGGCTGCTGCCGTCACCCCGATCATGAAGTTGCTGGTCGTGCTGCTCACCTTCATCGGCATACGCATGGCGGTGTCCATCGCCAGCACCTTGAACGCCCCGCTGCCAATGCCTAGCAGGGCTGAGAGTGCGCCTGCCACGTACATGATGCCGAAGCCGACTGGCACCCGCGTCACCTGGTAGGCGATGTGGCCCAGCTTACGGTCGTTGTAGCTGCTTGCCAGGCGCAGGGTGTTAGCCGCAGCATCATTGACCACCCCTTGCGGCAATTCCTCGCCAAACTTGACGATCATTGAGCTAGCCGAGATCAGCATTACGATGCCAAAGAGGACAAAGAGGAAGCTGGCGTTGACTACACTCGCCAGGTAAGCCCCGCTGATCGCCCCAATTGTGGTCGCCAGTTCGAGGAACATTCCCACGCGCAAGTTGATGATGTGGTCGCGCAGGTATGCGACCGCCGCCCCACTACTGGTCGCTATGGTGCAGACGATGCTCGCGCCGACCGCATAGGTGATCGGGATGCCGAACGCAGTGGTCAGCAACGGCACAATCAGGATGCCGCCACCGATGCCGACCAGCGACCCCACCAGCCCCGCCGCGAACGCCGCGCCCAGCACGACCAGCATGAATAGCCAGAGTGTCATCGGCGTTTGCAGCCTGTGCTGAGGCGGTGGCGGTAGGGCATAGCTTGTTCCCTTCTTGTTAGCTGCTCTGCGCCCAAACGGGGCGGTTGTCAACAATGCTGAGGTGGTAGCCCGCGTTAGTGAGGTAGCTGAGGAGGCTCATGATCGTGGTATTGAGCAGGTAGTATGCCTCTGCTGTGGCAGTGCTGAGGCCGAGTTGGTTGCAGACCTGCTGCACCACCTGCTCGCTGCTGCGCGGGCCAGCCGCCAGGTAGGGGCGGATGATCGCCAGGATCGCATCGAAGCTAGCGCGGTTCGCTTCGCAGAGCGCGAGGAAGTCAGCGGGAGCGAGCGGTGGCACGTGGGCGGGCAGCACCAGCCGCAACCCACTCTCGGCAACCAGGGTGGGCATGAGCGCGAGCGTCTCGAAGTGCATGGCCGCAGCAGCGCAATACAGCACCTTGTACTTGTCGATCACCGCCTGCGATAGCACCAGGTCGCCCGCGAACAGCACGCCATCTACCAGGTAGCCGCTGTGCCGCAGGCAATGGCCGTTGAGGGCAACTACCTCGATCTCCATCCCGATCTCGGCGATAGCCAGCTTGCCAGGCTGCGCCAGTACGTCTACTCGACTGGCTGGGGCGTAGAGGAAGTGGCCGAACAGCGACTTTGGCGGCCAGGCCCCGCTGAACAGGCCGCACGGCTCCAGCACCGGGTTCTCGATGTTGGCGGCCTCAATCGGTGGCGCATAGACGCGCACCGCCTGCTCACTCTCGATGATGTAGGCATTGCCGCCAAAGTGGTCGGCGTGCGAGTGGGTATTGAGGATCGCCCGCACCCGCAACCCAGCGGTGGCGAGCGTCTTGAGGATCGCCTTGCCATGATCCCGCGTCAGGCCGCTGTCGATAAGCGCGCAATCGCTGCCGTTGTTGGCGACGACCACCCCGATATTCTGTGCGCCAGGCAAGTAGCGCACCCTGTCCGTCAGGGGGGTTAGTTCGTACTTGATCGCCATCGCTTAACTCTGCCCCCTTGCTGCCAACAGGCAGCAGATGATGGTCAGCGCAAGAAGTCCGCTCATTGCCGCCCTCCTTGCCTCCATTATAGCGACTTGCCACAATCAGCGTCAAGCAGCAAGCTGAATGTTAAAAAGTTTACAGATGTGTGTTAACCATGCTACATATGGGGATAGATAGTAGCAGGCTGGCATAGTCTTTGCTTTCATGGCGGAGAGGTGCGAACAGGGCAGCTAAACATTCGCTTGCAGTAGCAATGGCTACTGGCTAGTTTGGAGATGAGAGGGAACCCAGCGATGGCAACCATGATGCAAGACGAGCAGCAGCTAGCTGAACGGGCCGCCCAGCGCGATCACGCAGCCTTTGCCACGCTCTACAGCCACTATGTAGAGAAGATTTACCGCTATATCTACTACAAGGTCAGCAACCACGCCGAGGCCGAGGACTTGTGCGAACAGGTCTTCCTCAAAGCCTGGGAAGCAATCGACCGTTACACCTGGCACGGCTACCCCTTCTCCTCCTGGCTCTACCGCCTGGCCCATAACCTTGTGGTTGACCACTACCGCACCCAGCGCGAGACTCTGCCGATCAACGATGCTGTCCTCAGCTTCGAGCAGGGGCTTGACCCCGACCAGTACCTGGCCCGCAGCATAGCGAGCAACGAACTGCGCGCCGCTATCGAGCAACTAACGGGCGAGCAGCGGCAGGTAGTCTGCCTCAAGTTCATCCTCGGCTATGACAATGCCGAGATTGCTCTGCTGATGAAGAAGAAGGAAGGTGCCGTGCGCGCCCTCCAGTTCCGCGCTCTCCGCAGCCTGCAACACCTGTTGGAGAAGGAGGGGCAAGCCGCCGACCTGTTCACTGCCTTTGCCTTGCCCGTCACCGCCTGAAGCAGGTAGTAGCGCAAACTGTCAGCCCGCTAGCGCGTGTCCGCTAGCGGGTTTGTTGTGCTACAATGCTGCTTGGTACGCTCCTGGCTGTCCCAGCTATAAACGAAACAGGCTCAGGCTACATAGCCTAAGCCTGTTCATACTTCCTCAGCGGTTAGCTTCTACTTGTTTACCGATGCAGCAGGTGCAGAGGTAGCAGCGGCCAACTTTTGGGCTAGCACAGTCTTGATGCTGGGGATATTACCAACCACACGGTCAAACTCCTTGCCGCCCTTGAAGATGATCAGCGTAGGGATGCTCCGCACACCGAACATACTGGCGGCGATCTGGTTTGCGTCTACGTCCAGCTTGGCGATCTTCGCCTTGCCCTCAAGTTCGTCGGCCAGTTGCTCTACGATGGGAGCGATCTGGCGGCAGGGGCCGCACCAAGTGGCCCAGAAGTCTACCAGTACGGGCAGGTCAGTGCCTGTCACTTCGTCGCGGAAGTTGGTGTCAGTGAGGGTAATGGGTTTTGCCATCGCTTGTTGTTCTCCTTGTCAGCTTGAGACTGCACAATTATCCGGTTTGTTGTACCTGCCACGATGATATAAACAGCCTTGTCTTATCTTGTGCTTGAAACACCTTTTGATTATAATGATGCCCCCTGGCTTTGTCAAATATGCAGGGCTGTGGTATCATCCTCCTGCCCTGCTGCAACTTTAGCAGGGATTATGCCACGCGGGAGGGTGCATGGGGCAAGTCGCGCTGAACGGTTACTTCTGGGACAAGCAGTGGACGGGTAGCGGCCAGTACACCCGCGAACTCTGGCGCGCCCTACAGGCCAGCCCTGCCCTGAACCTTGCGCTGACGATGCTGCACCCGGCAGGCCAGCCGTTTGCGGGGACGGAGGCTGGGGTACATCTTGTCGCCCCAGCCCCCCGCCTGCCGCTGCGCGGTGACAACCTGCGCCAATTGTGGTGGGAGCAGCGTGGCCTGGCAGCAGCAGCCCGCAAAATAAGCGCAAAGCTGCTGCATTCGCCTTACATGGCGGCCCCCTTCTTCGCCCCCTGCCCCACCGTCGTCACCGTCCACGACCTGATTCCCCTGGTGCTGCCAGAGTACGCCGGGTCGCCCGCCTTCCGCCTCTACCTGCGGCTGGCGACCGCTGCGGCCCGGCGCGCCCGCCTGCTGCTGACCGACTCGGACTGCTCAAAGCGCGACATCGTGCGGTTGCTCGGTGTGCGGGCCGAGCGTGTGGTTGTTGCCTACCTGGCGGTCAGCGACCTCTACCGCCCGCTCAGCGCAGTGGCCCAGCAGTTGGTGCGCCTGCGCCTGGGCCTGCCAGCCCGCTACCTGTTCTACATCGGTGGCTTCGACCGCCGCAAGAACGTGACAGCCCTGCTGCAAGCCTATGCCGCCGCCCTCCCCCGCCTGAGCGAGCCGCTGCCGCTGGTGATCGCGGGTAGGCCGCCCGACGCTGCCGCCCGTGCTGCCAACCCCACCCTCTTTCCCGATGTGCAGGCCGAGGCCCAGCGGCTTGGCCTGGGCGACCAGGTGCGCTGGCTGGGCCGCGTGTCAGACGAGGACAAAGCGGCACTCTACGCTGCCGCCGAACTGTTCATCTTCCCCAGCCTCTATGAGGGCTTTGGCCTAGACCCGCTCGAAGCCCTCGCCAGCGGCACCGCCCTGCTCTGCTCTAACCGCAGTAGCCTACCAGAGGTGGTTGGCAGTGCAGGGCTACTGGTTGAGCCAACGGTGGCTGCTCTGGCTGAGGCGATGGTCAGCCTGCTTGGCGACGAGGGGCGGCTCACCAGCCTACGGGCGGCTGGCCCGCTGCAAGCCGCCCGCTTCACCTGGCACAGCACAGCAACCCAAACACTGGCCGCCTACCACCGCGTGCTGGGCGGCTGAGGCGGAGGCTCGTTGCTCCCTCTGATCTTCAGGCTTCCTTCTGGTCGCTGGCGAAGTTGTCGGGCGGGCGCAGCGTCTCTAGCCCGCTGAGGTGGCTAGCGTCCGGGGGTAGCAGCAACTCTGCTCCATCAGCCACGCGCAAGACGGCTAGCGAACAGTTGGCGATCCACCTGCCGCGCCAGCCGTTGAGGTCGTCGTAGAGGACGCTGCCGAGGTAAGTGCCGATCAAGGCCCCGTGCGTGACGATCACCAGGCGGCTATTGGCTGGGTGCTGGGAGATCAGGCGGCTAATCGCCGTCAGCGTGCGTGCGCCAAACTGACGCTTGCTCTCCCCTCCCCCCGGCCAGACGAAATCAAGCCCCTCGCGGTCGTGCTGGGCCTGCAAGTCCGGGTAGGTTGCTCGCCAGGTTTCGCCGCTGAGGCCCTGATGGATACCAAAGTGCATCTCGCGTAGGCCCCCATCGAGGGTCAGGGGCAAGCCAAGCTCTGCCGCAATCAAGGCTGCGGTGCGGGCAGCCCGCTCAAGGTCGCTGCTGTAGACCGCCGTCACCGGCTGGTACTCTGTTGCGATCCGCACGGCAACCGCTGCTGCCTGCTGCAAGCCTAGCGCGGTCAGGGCCGTCTCCATTTGCCCCTGCACCACACCCAGCACGTTCCCCTCCGAGAGGCCGTGCCGCACGATCAGCAGTTCGGTCATCGTAGCACCCCATTAATCAGTACACCGACGCTGAAGGCTAGCAGCGTGGTCGTCAGCACGAACAGTGCGACCACCGCCTTGTTGAAGGCAGCCAGCATCATGAACAGGTTCTTCAAGTCTACCATCTGGCCGTAGAGCAGGAAGGCGAAGACCGCCCCTGGTGAGAAGGTTGCCACGAAGCTGGTCGCAATCGCTGCGTCGCTGAGCGAACAGAGCGAGAGGATCACCGCCAGCACCATCATCACCAGCACCGAGGTGATCGGGTTGCCACCGAACTGGCGCAACTGATCCTGCGGCACGAAGGTTGTAATCAGGGCGGCAGCGAACGCGCCCAGGATCAGGAAGCGGCCCAAATCTACCAACTCTGTGCTGGCGTGGCTGATGATGTGGCTGACGTGGCTGAGGAGGTTGACGCTGACCGGTTTCGCCACCATCACCCCGGCCCCACCGCCACTGACCCCACCCAGATCGGGGGCGAGTTCGGCGGCGTAGTGGTCGGCCTCGTCCGATTGGGCGCGGGAGGCATCGCGCAACTCACCGGCAGCGTGTGGTACCAGGCTGGCTTTCGCGTCTGCCTGCTGGTAGACTACCGCGAAGATGGCCCCGACGATGATCGAGATTATAAAGACGGCAAGTAGCCGCCCTGCTGCTACTTGCCAACCGAAGAAGGTGGCCGTGATCACGAAGACTATGGGGTTGACCACTGGCGCAGCGACCACGAAGGCCATAGCTGGAGCCAGCCCTACCCCCCGCCGCACCATGCCATGCGCCACCGGCACGGCACCGCAATCGCAGACCGGCACGATAGCCCCCGCCAGGCTAGCCAGTGGGATCGCCAGCGATTGGCGGCGCGGCAGCCAGCGGGCCGCGTTAGGTACGTACTGCTCCAAAATCGCAAAGACGAACACGCCCAGCACCAGTAGCGGCAGGGCCGTGACCACAATACTGATGAAGCGCACGCTAAAATCACGCAGCGTATTATCGTTCAGCAGGTTCAATTCTAACTCCTCTGGGTGTTCAGCCAACTGGTTGCCGTGTACTGTGTTGCTCGTGCGCCTGCTCTTAGCCGTCCCTGTCGCGCTGGTCGGGGGCAGGCTGGGGGCGAGCGTCCTGTAGTAGTCGCATTCTGCCTGCAAGGGGCAGACGGCGCAGAGCGGGTTCTGAGCGCGGCAGACTTTGCGCCCATGCGTGATCATGTTGATGTGGAAGCTGTAGACCTGCTCTGGCTCAAGCATCACCTCAAGCGCATCGTGGGCCTGGGCCTCGGTCAGCTTCGGGCCAATCAGCCCCAGGCGACGGCTGATGCGGAAGATGTGGGTGTCCACTGGCAGGGCGGGCTTGCCCAGAGCGAACAGCAGCACGCAGGCGGCGGTCTTCGGCCCCACCCCCTTGAGCCGGGTCAGGTAGGCTTTGCCCTCGGCTAGCGACCAGTCGGCCAGGAAGCTGAGGTCGAAGTCGCCCCGCTCTGCTGCGATCTCGCGCAGCACACCCTGGATGCGTGGAGCCTTCTGTATCGCCAGCCCGCCGCTGCGGATCGCCTCCACCACCTCGGCAATCGGTGCGTCTGCCACCGCCTGCCAGTCGCTGAACTGGGCCTTCAGGCCGCCGAAAGCGCGGATGCTGTTCTGGTCAGAGGTGTGCTGGCTGAGGATGGTGAGGATCAGTTCGTCGAGCGGGCCATAGTGGTCGCCCTCGCGCCAGTGACGCGGCTTGTAAGCGGCTTCGAGCAAGCCAAAGACACGTTGCAACTTACCCTGGGCTGGTGCGCTTGTCTCCATAACTGTATTGTAACAGTTTTGCGGGCGGGGCGGCAAGCCACTCTGCTCCAGTTAAGCGAAACAAAGCCGCGCAAGCCGCTGTCTCTTATAGCACGCAATCATTCTCGCTAAAGGAGATAGTAGCCATGAACGAACAACAGAAGCCAGATTACGCCAAGTACCAGCAGACTAGCCCCGGCCCGGCCCAGCCCGGCTACGCCGCCGTGCAGCCCTACCCGCAACCAACAGTGCCGCAACCCCAGGCCGCGCGCCGCGAACGCCGCCCGCTTGCGCCCCTGATCCTACTCGGCATCATCCTTGCGGTCAGTCTGCTACTGGCTGTTGGTACTGGGGTGTTGTCTCTCCCTGGGCAGGCGAAGACGCAACAAAGCAGCATTGCCGCCGCCTCTAAGTTGCAAGTCGAAGGCGATGCTGGTAATATCCGGTTGATTGCCACCGACGGCAATACGGTCTCTGTCGAGGCCACCTACAACAATGGCTTCCTCAACTCCGATGCTGGTCAGACATACACCATCTCAAGCAGGGGCGACGAAGTGTATATTAGCCTGCGCCAGGACAATCGCCCCTTCGGCCTCTCTGCTGAGCAGGTGAACATCAGCGTGCCACGCAACACAGCGGTTGAGCTGAGTACCGGTAGCAGCGATGTAGTAGTCAGCGATTTGCAAGCTGGCCTCAAGGCAAATGTTGGCAGCGGCAATCTCAAGCTAGCGAACATCCAGGGCGAACTGGACATCCACACTGGCAGCGGTAGCATTGATGTAAAGAATATCAGTGGTGGTAGCCTGCGCGCTCAAGCGGGTAGCGGCAACCTCAAGATCGAAGGGGCAAAGCCACAGGGTAGCACCTACATCCAGGTGGGCAGCGGCAATGTTGAGTATCGTGGTAGCCTGGCTGATGGGGTCAACACGTTCAAGACTGGCTCTGGTAACGTGAAGGCCTACATTCCGGCGGACAGCAGCTTTAAGCTGACGACTAGTACAGGCAGCGGCGAGTTCAAGAGCGACTTCGGTGCTAGCGGCAAGAACTATAGCGGCAACGTCGGCAGCAACCCAACCAGCAGCGTAGAGATGAGCAGTGGCAGCGGTAATATTGAGCTAAGCAAGGAGCAGTAGGATGATTGTTAGAGTGATGCCTTTCCTTGTCCCCATCACCCTATTCATCAGCGTTGCCCTGGCAGCGGTCTTCATCCGCCTGATCGCTTATCGCGAACGAGTAGCAATGATCCGCCACGGCTACGTGCCAAAGGGCTACCAGCCGATCAACCAGCAACCCGACCAGCATCAAGCGCAGCCCTAGCAGTGCTGTTGGCCCAAGAAGGAGTAGTGAAATGATAGTTGAAATTATGCCCTTCATCATCTCTATTGTCCTGGTCATCTGCCTCACGATATTGATCATTGTCGCCCGCGCCCTCACTTACCGCGAGCGAGTAGAGATGCTCAAGCGGGGCTACGTGCCGAAGGGCTATCAGCCGATCAACCAGCAACCGCAGATGCACCAACCGCAGATGCAGCAGCCGCAGCCTGACCTGCGCTACGAACTGCCGCAACTGCCAGAGCAGGGCGCGCCCATGCCCTTCAGCACTGGCGACACCGCCAAGACCAATCGCTACGACGTAGCGGCCAGCAGCATGGATCGGCATAAGTAGCAACCGGATAGGAGAAATAGCATGGAATGGATCGGCGCTGTTGTCGTGATCGTCGCTATCGTCTTTGGCTGCCTCACCGGCATGGTAGCTATCTACTTCGAGAACCGCACTAAGCTGGAGATGCTCAAGCGGGGCTACGTGCCGAAGGACTATCAAGCGATCAACCAGCAAGCACCCTTGCAGCCGCAGCCGCAGCCGCAGCCGCCGCAACCCGGCCCGCGCTACGAACTGCCGCAACTGCCAGAGCAGGGCGCGCCCATGCCCTTCAGCACTGGCGACAGCGCGAAGGTACAGGCCAACCTGTACGACCTACCAACCACCAACATCAGCCCCCCGCGAAGGTAAGCATCTATGGAACCGATCATCTTCTTTGCCCTCGTCTTTGCCTTCATCCTCGCCATGCGCTACATTCAGTACCGCGAACGGCTAGATATGCTGCGGCGCGGACTCACTCCCAAAGGCTACCGTCCGGCTGGCATGAGCGACAACTACCGCACGGGGATGCTGCTGCCGCCAGAGATCGCCAACCGCAAGACCGGCCACCTGCGCCCTGGGATGCGGAGCCGCCTCGACCCCGCCGCAATCAAGCTGCAACGCGACGGCATCAACCTCAGCGCAGTCGGCCTGGGCCTGATCGTCGCTTTCGGCTTGACCCTCGGTTGGGGAGTGGTAGTCATCCCTGGTATCGTCGTTCTTTTCGTCGGCCTGGGCCTGCTGCTCAACTACTACATGACGACCGACGGAGCTAGCCACCCCCAACCGCCCAGCCAGCCGCAAGTTCAGCCCGCGCAAAGCTGGCAGCCACCCTATCAGCCCGGCCAGCCTAACCAGCCGCAACAGTGGAGCGTCCCGCCCGCCCCCGCCCCCTACCTGGGCGAGCAGGGCAAGCGCGAGCGGTAGTTAGCAACCGACGGTAGGCGATTGGTGTATAATGGATAGGCAATGTTGTAGGGGTTTGGTCTCTACCTGGGCGCAACTAACCCACTCTTACGCATCATCTATCGCTTACTGCTAGCATCCTGTCGAGGGCAGCCATGACATCCGAGTTGGCGCGCGTAGCCGAACCAAGTACACCGAATCAGGAGGAACTGGCCCTGATCGCCAAAGCGCAAGCGGGCGATCAGCAGGCCTATGCCGTACTGGTCGAGCGGTATCAACGGTTCGTCTACAACATCGCCTTCAACATCGTACATGGTGAGGAGGAAGCCGCCGACCTTGCTCAGGATACCTTCCTCCGCGTCTGGCAAGCCCTGCCCAACTATAGAGCCGAGGCGCGCTTCAGCACCTGGCTTTACCGCATCGTCTACAATCTCAGCCTCAACCGCCTGGAAGTGCTACAACGCCGCCGCCGCAACGAGCAACAGGATACAACCACCAGCCCGGACGGCGAGGAGGAGATCAGCCTGCTAGAGCGAGCCGCCAGTCCAGAGGACGAGCAGCCCGCCCAGCAGTATGAACAGGCCGAGCGGCGCGGCTTCATCTGGGAGCAGGTTAACAGCCTGCCATCACACTACCGCAGCATCATCACCATGTACTATGGGCAGCAACTCTCCTACGAGGAGATAGCCGCCGTCACCGGCCAGCCGCTCGGCACAGTCAAGACCCACCTGCACCGCGCCAAAGCCCTGCTGCGCGAACGGCTGGCTAGCTATGCCCCCGACAACGCCGCCAACAAGCCACGCCCCAGCGAACAGGGTGTGCGTGCCAAGCTGTCCTTCCTTGCCTGACCTGTTCGCCGTTTCTCTCCCAGCGGGAGCAAGAGAGGATTCATATGCTCAACCTTGACCAAAAGTTTGATGAAAGTGATCCGCTGTTCGAGGAGATCGAGGCGGCCCTGACTACCCTACCATTGCGCCCGCTACCCAATCGGCTGACCACCACTACCCTATTGGCGGTCGCCGAGTTCGAGGAGGTGCGCGCCGAGCAGCCTGGCTTCGACTTCTGGGCCTGGCTGGACAACGCCGTGCGGGTTGCCAGTTCACCGCTTGCGCTGCTGACCAGTGGGCTAGTCCTCCTCAGCCTCTATCTGTTCGTCTTCAGCGATCAGCATTGGCAGGTGGCGGTAGCTGGGGTTGGCGGTGCGCTCGGCCACCTGTTCAGCACGATGGGCAGCTTCGTGGCTAGTAGTGCCTCCCCCTACCTGCTGCTGGCTCTACTGGCGGTTGCCGCTGCCGCTCTCACCCCACGGGTACGCGAGGTGCGCGCCCTGCTAGCATCCGCCCGCAGCAACCGCTTCTAACCGCTCACCACCTGGCCGAAGGTACCCAGCCAGAGAACTTAGTAGATAGTTGACAGCCAAAAGCTGTATTAGAAGAAGATGCTCCTCAACAACTATAATCTGGTTCGTAGACTCGTGGCAGTGTACTGGCTACGATCATCTTTGTGCCAAACATAGCCGCTACACAAGACCAGATTATACTAACTAGTAGAACCACCTAGCCAAGAAGTACCGGCGCAGTTGAACCATTTGGGCTATTGCCCTCCCAGACTTTGTGATATATAGTAATAGCGTAACGGGTACCATACTCGGTGGTCAAAGCCGACCGCCGTTAGCCTCATCATGGAAGGAGGACTAGACCTTGCGTAATACTAGATTCCTGATCCTGGCCCTGACCGCTGTACTACTGTTCTCTGGCGTTTCCCTGGCGGCGAACACAGACAAAGGTGCTGCTAGTGATACAGGCGCAACGAGTGGGCCGGTGGGCAAAGACCCCAAGCAGACGGCCTGCAAAGACCGCCCCGAAATTGCCGTTGACAGCCAGTATGCTGCCGCTGTCGCCCTACTCGACTGCCGCCACGCCCTGGATCGCCTCGGCGAGCAGCTTGCAATGGGCGGTAGCGTCAACCGTGGTCTCTTTGCCGTCGTTATGCAGCGCGCCTTCATGCTGGACCTCTTCACCCCGACCATCGAGAGCTTCACCGACGTTCCGCCCAGCAGCCCCTACTATGCAGCAGTGGAGACCCTCGTGCTGCACAGAGTGATGAGCGGCCTTAGCAGCAGCCAGTGCGCGAACATGGCTCTGGCCTACCCCTGCTTCGGCCTCAACCTCAGCACCAGCCGCGCCGACACTGCGATGGCCCTGAAGGCCGCCGCTGCCCTGCCTGATGCCACCCCGCTCTCCACCAGCTTCGTCGACGTGCCACCTTCCTCCTACGCCTATGTGCCAGTAGAGTCGATCACCGCCCGGCGCATCATGAGCGGCTCGGCCTGCACTGGCGGCAACTGCTTCTATCCCAGCAGCCGCGTCGCTGTCGGCGACATGATCCTCGCCCTCTACATGGCGATCATCGTCTCCGGTCGCTAGCCAGGCACGAGTAATCCTACTCTGCTACGGTACTCTCTAGCCAGCCCCCTCCCAGCCTTGTGCTGTGGAGGGGGTTTGGCTTGTTGGCACAAGGTGGTTTTGGCTTGCAGCAGTCTCGCGCCCGCGACCACAAAGGAAGGGGCGCAGCTCGCAGGCTGCGCCCCACCCACCAGACCCCCCGCCCAGATCAGGCGACTGCCGCCTCCTGCTCGCGGTACTGTAGCTGGTAGAGACGGTAGTAGTAGCCCTGCCTGGTTAGTAGCTCGTCGTGCGTGCCTTCCTCGACCAGGCGGCCCTTGTGCAGCACGATGATCTTGTCCACGTTGCGGATCGTACTCAGGCGGTGAGCGATGATGATGCTGGTACGCCCACTCATCAGCTTGGTCAGTGCGTCCTGGATTAGCCCCTCCGTCTCCGTATCCACGCTACTGGTCGCCTCATCCAGCACCAGCAGCACGTCGGGGTTGTGGGCAAGGGCGCGGGCGAAGGTGAGCAACTGGCGTTGGCCTACGCTCAGGTTTGCCCCCCGCTCCTTGACCATGTACTCGTACTGACCGGGTAGCCGCTCGATGAAGTTGGCCGCGTTGACGTACTCCGCCGCCTGCTTCACTCGTTCGATGGGGATGTCCGATAGCAGGCGGATGTTGTCGGCAATAGTGCCGCTAAACAGCACCGGGTCTTGCAACACCATGCCGATGTGCCGCCGCAGGTCACTCTGCTTCACCTGGCTGATGTCAACCCCATCAACCAGGATGCGCCCCTGCTGGATGTCGTAGAAGCGGTTGAGCAGGCTGATGATGCTGCTCTTGCCCGCCCCGGTTGCCCCCACGATAGCCACCGACTGCCCACCCCGCACTGCAAAGCTGAGGTCGCGCAGGACGGGTTCGCCAGGGACGTACGCGAAGCTTACGTGATCGAACTTGATGCTACCCAACACGTTATCCGGCAAGCTGGTGGGGTTGGTCGGGTCTTGCACAACCGGCTGGGTGTCCAGCAGTTGGAAGATGCGTTCGCTGGCCGCCATAGCCGCCTGAAGGGTGTTGTACTTCTCGGCGAGGTCGCGGATCGGGGTGAAGGCCCGCTCGGTGTACTGGAAGAAGGCAACCAGCAGGCCAGCCGATAGCACTGTGCCGCCAACGCTGATCGGGCCGCCATAAATCTGCTGCGCCCCGAAGTAGATCAGCAGGGCTGTCGTGGTTGTGGTTACGATGTTGACCGCAGGGAAGAAGGCAGAGAAGGCCAGTAGCCCTTGCAAGTTGGCCTTGTAGTAATCACTGTTCAGCTTGTCAAACTTCTCATATTGCCGCTGTTCCTGATTGAAGACCTGCTCTACGCTCATGCCGCTGATGTTCTCTTGCAGGAAGCCGTTGATCCGCCCCAGGCTGACCCGCGTTGCCCGGTAGCTGCTGCGCGTGTACTTCTGGAAGATAGCAGTCACCCCGATCATCACTGGCAGCATGGCTAGCACTACCAGGGCTAGCCGCCAGTTGAGGAAGAACAGGTTGATCAGGATGAAGACCAACACCAGTGCGTCGCCCAGGATCGTGACCATTGCCTGGGAGAGGAACTCGTTGAGGGCATCCACATCGTTGGTGATGCGGCTCATCAAGCGGCCAACGGGGGTACGGTCGAAGTAGGAGAGCGACTGATATTGCAGGCGGCTGAACATCTCCTTGCGTAGGTCGTACATCACCCGCTGGCCTACCACTTGCATCAGGTAGGTTTGGCCGTAGCGCAGGGCAAAGGAGACCAGCAGCACGCCGAGGTAGAGAGCCAGCACCACCCACAAGCCGTCGAGCTTGCGCGGGGCAATATAGTCGTCGATCACCCGCTGGGTAAACTGCGGGGGCAGGGTCGCCAGGTAGCTCATGCCAACGATCATCACAATCGCCGCTGCCACCTTGCCCCTGTAGGGGGCGACGTAGTGAAAGAGGCGGCGCATCAGCCGCGCATCATAAGCCTTACCCAGCACCTCATCTTCATGAACCTGTGTTGCCACTCGCGCCTCCCTATTTTGAGCAGATGAACCATAGCCAATTAGACGATTATCTTATGATCGCCCCTCATTATAACGCATTTCGTGGGCCAATGGCAGGTCAGGCTGGGCCAAAAGGCGGAGAAGCGGCAGAATTGCAGATGAAAGCAGTGGCACGTTATGTTATACTAGCCGCGCAGTTCTCCCCTGGCTTCACGCAATATCCGATCAAATTGGTGCAATCTTGCAGAATACTGCAACCCCGCCCGCCCTCGTCCGTTAAACAGGCAGACGAGCAAAAGGGAGGGCCGGGTAGCGGTGAAAGGGATCGCAGTGGCTCTGGAAGAGTCAACTTGGGTCGAGCGCGCCCGACGCGGGGATGAGGTTGCTTTCGCGGCGATCTACGACCGCTATGAACGGCGCATCTTCGCCTATGTCTACCGCATCATGGGCAACCCTGACGACGCTGCGGACCTGACGCAGGAGACGTTCGTCAAGGCGTACCAGGCTTTGCCACGCCTGGAGCCAGAGCAGGAGATGAACCTCTCGGCGTGGCTGCACCGCATCGCCTCCAATGCTTGCATGGATGTGCTGCGGCGCAAGCGGATCGTCAACTGGCTGCCCTGGGAGCATGAACGCGGCCAGGGTGAGGGGGTCAGCGAACCCTCCACCCATCGGCTGACCGACGACCCAGAGCGTAGTTACGAGCGGCAGGAGACCAGCAAGCAGGTGCAAGCTGCCCTCAACCTCATGAGTCCGCGCAACAGGATGGCCCTGATCCTCAAGGAGTATCAAGACCTCTCCTGCGATGAAATTGCCGCGATCCTGGATGTGTCGCGGGGCGCAGTAAAATCTATCCTCTTTCGCGCCCGCGAGGAGTTTCGCAAATTGTATATGGAAAGTTCGAGGTCAGCGTGATGAACTGCGGCGACATTGGGCCACTCATCTCTGCCTACTACGATGGCGAAGCAACGCCGGACGAGCGCAGGCAGGTAGAATATTGTATTGAGCATGATCCCCAGGCTGCTGCCTTGTTGGAGAGCTACCGCGAGTTGAGCGGCGACCTCCAGACGCTGGGCCGCCCGTTGCCGCCCACACAACTGCGGCGCAGCGTGATGAATGCGATCCACACGGCGGGCGGGGCTGACCCCGTCTACACCCGTGCCGACGCGCCGACCGCCAGCAATCGCCGCCTGACCGACAGCAACCGCACGGCGACCGGCTCCTACCGTGAACCGCTCACCCCACGGCGGGCCTTCGGCAACCTCTTTCGCTCGCTCGCCTTCTCTGCGGTGGTGCTGTTGCTAGCAGTCAGCGCGATCTTCCTCTTTAACCGCCCGACTACGCCTACTGGTCTTGCTGCCCAGCAGACCGCCACTGCCGTTGCCGTGTTCAGCCAGAGCCAGACGGCTCTGGCCTACGTGCCGAGTGCGACCAACACACCCCCACCGACCGATACACCATTTGCCCTTGCCACCGCCACCACCCTTGTGCTTGACGGCCAGCCGACGTTGACCCCCCTACCACCGACCTCCACGCCAGAGCCGCCGACGCTGACTCCCCTGCCAACTGACACGCCGCTGGCGACCGCCACCCTGGTGCCACCCAGCAACACGCCTGCGCCCACGCACACAGCGAAGCCCGCGCCTAGCAGTACGCCGCAGATCATCTACGTGCCAGTGACCAACACCCCCGCCCCCTCGCCGCCAACCGCGACCACGCAACCGCCGACCGCCACCGCGCCACCGAGCAGCACCCCTCTGCTGCCTACTCTCACCCCGCCGCCGAGTAGCACACCCTCGCCGACTGGCACTGCCACCCGCACGCCCAGGCCAACCTTTACCCCGACGACCACGCCGCCCCTGCCAACCCTCACCCCGGCCTGCGCCTTCCAGCCCAAGCGCGGCTTCGGCCTGCTCTACAACCAGAGCAAGCCCCTGCGCGACAAGGTTGGCTGCGCCCTCAACGATGAGGTTGGCCGCAACGTTACCTACCTTGAGATGCAGAATGGCTTCATGATCTGGGAGCAGGATAGCCGCCTGATCTACGTCTTCTACAGCAATTACAATGCTCAGGGGTCGCGCTTCGAGGTCTACACTGACACCTACCGTGATGGTGACGCGGAGCCAGTGCTGGACATCATCCCCACTACTGGGAGCTTCATCCCCCGGCGTGGCTTCGGCAAGCTGTGGGCAGCAGACCCCACCCTGCGCCAGCAGATCGGCTACGCCATGACCGAGAACGAGCAGCCGTTGCTGGAAGCCCGCGAACGCTTCACCCGCGCCCGCATGATCTGGCTGAACACCAGCCCTGCCTACATCTACGTCCTCTATGGTTCGCCCGACGGACTGGAGGGGACGTGGGAACGCTACGTCGACCAGTTCCGCGACCCGCTAGCCAGCCCCACTCCCTGAGCGGCATGGGCAAGTAGCAAACAGATGGCGCGACTGTGCCAACAGTCGCGCCCCTTCTTTGCCTGCTCATCCCCCACCCAAAGCGAAGGGTAGCACCGCTGCTGGCTGCGCCCCGGCTTTGCTGGCTGCTCTACGCACCGGGCTTGAAGAACATCAAGGCGATGATTGCCACCGTGATCGCCAGGTTGGCCCAGGCGAAGGTGAGCAGGCGGCTTTCGCTGGCCGCCACCCCAGCGTCGCCACTGCGTAGCTGGGCAACCATCTGACGGCCCAGCCGTGCGCTGAGGACGCTGCTGATCAGCGTGGTTATCAGCCACAGGACGATTGAGGCCCAAATCCACAGCTTGCCCCAACCCACCTTCGTGTCATCGCTGATCGAGGTGAGGATGATGCCAGTCAGCAGCAGAATGCCGCCGCCCGCCGAGGCCCAAACGCGCCCAGCCTTCGCGCCAAGCTCCTGCACAGTGACCGCCTGCTCACCACGCAGGCCATGCCCAATGATGTGGATCAGCGAGGCACTGACCAGCGCGATCAGCGACGACACGTGGACGACGATCAACAAGGTGTAGAGGGTTCCGTTCATCTGCTCCCGTTCTCTCATTCCTGTCTACTGGTTAGACATCTCAACCTGTTCGATGTTGACAATGATGATCGAGGAGTTGTCCACTCCACCAGCGGCGTTTGCCATTGCCACCAGCTTCTCGCTGGCAAGCTGCGGGTCAGCTTCGGTGATCAGGGCTTCAGCAATCTGCGCGTCCGTCACCATGTTGTTGATACCGTCGGAGCAGAGCAGGAGGCGGTCGCCCGCTTGCATCCGTTCCACAAAGGTGTCCACATTGACCCCCTGCTTCTCGCCCATCGAGCGGAAGATGACGTGGCGGTGGGGGTGGTAGTCGGCTTCCTCCGGGCTGATCTGGCCCAGTTCGATCAGGCGGGCGACCAACGAGTGGTCTTTGGTCACTTGCCGCAGCCCCTCTCCCTGGCGGTAGAGGTAGAGGCGGCTGTCGCCCACGTTGCCGATGTAGGCCCGGCCATCCATCACCAGGGCGACGACGGCGGTGGTTCCCATATCGCTCCGCTCGCTGAGGCGCATGGCGTGTATCTGGTCGTTCGCTTCCTCAACCGCGTGCGCCACCCGCTGGCTGGCCGCCTCCGCCGAGACGGTCTCCTCGCTAGCTGCCTCGCTGTAGAGCGGCACGACGGTATCATGCAGCAGGTGGGCGATGATCGTATTAACTGCCAGTGCGCTAGCCACCTCACCCGCCGAGTGACCGCCCATGCCATCGGCAACCACGTATATGCCGCACGCGCCACTGAGCGATTGGGTCATCAGCGCACATTCGAGGGCGGCCAAGCTGTCCTGGTTGTTGCGGCGCACCATGCCAACGTGGGTCATCTTGCCGCTGTGCAACACCAGGTCAGTGGGCGGGGCGGCGACAGTCTGCCAGGCCAGCTTCAGCCGCTCGGCAAAGCTGGCGGCGGTGGCAAGTTCGCCGCGCAGGGCGGGGGCCAGCACCTCGCGCACTGTCGCTGGCAGCGGGCGGCCCTCGGCGGTGGTCAGGCGAGCTAGGCTGTCGGCAGTCGCGTCGGGCGCACCAGTCAGGGCGTAGGTGATCATGCTGGCAAGCTGGCGCACATCATCGCGGGCCAGTGCGCCCTGCAACTGCCCCGTCTGCTTGCCCACCTGCGCCCCGCTGATGCTGCCCAGCAAGGCCCGTTCACCTTCGATCAGGATGTTATTGGTGGCGAAGTCGGGCGCGTAGACATCGCGCTCGTGCAGGTAGGCCAGCGCGTCGGCCAGTTGCCCCGCCCAGGTCATCACTCGCTCGCTCGCTTGCGGCAGCGGCAGTTCGCTGAGGTGGATGCTCTCTGCGCTGGCCGGGTAGACGGCGTAGTAGCGCGCCTTGCCATAAGGGGTGTAGGTGAAGGTTTCGTTGACCGGCGCGACGTAGGGGTGATCGAGGGCCGTCGGCTTGACTTCGCCCTCCAGCAGGCCGGGGCTGGCGTACTCGCTGATCGTGTAGTAGCTGGGTGCGTCGGTGGGCGGGAACTGCTCGGCGCGGTAGAGGTTGCGCTCTGGCGACTGGCTGATCGCCAACCTCACTGCGTAATGCTCGTTGAGCAAAGCACCAGTGGGCAGCAGGCTGAGGGTGCGCTGGCGGTCAGCCAGGATCGCCGTTGGCACCTCGTCCCACTCCATCCCGGCTGGCACTGGCTCTGGCTGCATGAGCAGTGGGGCAGTGCCAGCATTAGCATCTCCCAGGGGGGCTGTTCCCTGCGCTATGCTGCCAGCTTCGCCTAGCGGTGCGGTTGCCCCGCCAAAGGGGGAGTTGGTGGCTGGCGGGGCGGTGTCGGCAGGCGGTTCGCCCGTAGCGGGGGTTTCCATGCCCGCAGTGACGCTGGCTGGCAGCAGGTCGTCTCCGCTGTCTGGGCTAGAATGCTGCTCCTCAGCCGCGAAGCTGGCTAGCGGCTGGTGATCCTCGCCAACCTCCTGCGGCTTTGCTGCATCGAAGTAGAAGGTGGGGGTGGGCTGCTCGTCCTGCTCACCGTTGCCGTTGAGGGGCAGGGGGGTACTGCCCTCTCGCTCATCACCCTGCGCGGTCAGTGCGTTGCTCTCCTGCTCCCGCTCGTCTGCCATCATTCGCCCCCTGTTGGTGCAAGACTTGCGCCCTGCACGGTTACTTAGCCGCTCCCGGTTGGTGGTAGATGAACTCTACCTTGCCCAGCGAGATTGTCATGTTGTCGTCCAGCACGTTGCTGCCTGTTCGCATTCGGTTGACAAAGCTACCGTTGTCTGATTGCTTGTCTACCAGGATAAACTTACCGTTCTGGTAGCGCAACTCGGCGTGGTAGAGGGAGACGGTTTGCCAGCCGACAAAGCTGTTGTCGATCACGATGTCGTTGGTGCGGGCGCGACCAATGGTGATGTTGGTGCGATCCAGCACGTACTCAAGCTGCTCCTCGGCGCGATTAAGCGTTTCGAGGTAGGGCAACAACTCGTCGAGCAGGTCGAGGGCGGAGGCGGCGGGGACAGCGGGGGCGGCAGCGACGGCAGCAGGGGCGGTCGCGGTCGTAGTCAGCGGGGCGGCCTCGCTCTGCAAGCTGGCTAGTAGCTTCTCCTTGTCGGCGGCCAGGGCGTTGCCACACTGTAGGCAATAACGCTCGTTGATCGGGTTGGTCGTGCCGCAGTTGGAGCAGGCGACGCTCTCTGGCCGCACTACTTCTGGGGCGGCCATGCTCGCCACAATTGGGGCGGCAATCGGCACCACGACCGACTTGGCTGGGGCAACAGCGGTGGGCTTGATCGCCTCAGGTTGTACCATCTCCTTCGTCTCAGCCAGCGCATCAACCTTCGCCACCTCCTCTGCCTTCACTGGGGCAAGGCCAGGGTTGGCGGGGATTGTTTCTTCGGGGCGGCGTAGAAAGAGGAACACACCGACCGCGAGGGCAAGGACGATCAGGCCGAGGATGATTGGCAGCAGCAGACCGCTACCGCTGTCGTTGGGCGCGGTCACGGCGGGGGCAGGCAAGGCAGTGGGCGGCTGTTCAGTGCCGGGGCCAGCGGTATTCATCCCGCTAGACTCGCTGGTGTCAATGCCGTTCGGCAGGATCGAGGTGTCTACTGCCCCTGGCAGGGTGAGCGGGTTGGTCGCGGAGATTGCGCTACCCCCTCCTACGCTAGGGAGCGCGGCAGGCAGCGTCAGCGGGCCAGTGGCAGTCAGGGGGCTGCTGGCTGCTGGCACGGTTACAGCGGTGGTGGCCGTGATCGCTGGACCCACAGTGCCAGTCAGCAGATTGGTGGTAGTCGGGTTGGGGCTGGCGAGCAGGACGGTGAGGCTAACCGGGGTGGTGGCAGTCAGCCCGACGCTGGGGCTGATCGTCAAGGTGCCGCTGATCTGTTGCATGGGGATTGCCAGCTTCGCCAGCGCGAGGCTGCCAGCTAGCTGCTTTGCGCTGGCTGGCTGGCTGGGGCCGAACAGGACGAGGGCAACCACGAAGGCTGCGGCGATCAGGAACGGGCCGCTAAGTTGCCGCGCCGGGGGGTTGGTAAGGTGCATCCTATCTACTTCCTCCTCTGAGTATCGATCATCAACTACTGCCCATTGCCCCCACGTGGGTGCCGGGTCGGGGAAGGCTGGCAGCTTTTGCCATTATACTATACCGCCAGATTGAAGCGCAATTGAACCTTGCCAACACGCACCATGTCGCCGTTGTGCAGCACCTCTGCGCTGTTCGCCTTCAGCCGCCGTTCGTTGATGAAGGTGCCGTTTTCGCTACCGAGGTCGAGCAATATGTACTGCCCCTCCTGGCGCACGATCTGGGCGTGCCGACGTGAGATGTAAGCGCGGGGGTCCATGTAGGTGAGGTCAAGGTCGGGGTAGATGCTCCGGCTGGGGCTACGCCGCCCGATAGTGAAGGCGGTCGTGTTGGCCTGCAAGGTCTGCTCCCACAACACCGCCCCGTCCGCCGCAAGGATGGTCAGCCGCGCCGTGGGTGCCTGGCCGAGCAGCAGCCCGCAGGAGCCGCAGAAGCGCGCCCCTGGTTTGTTGCGGTGCTGGCAATGGGGACAAACTATGCTGTTCATTGCCGCTGCGCCGTTGCTGGCGGGGGTGGGGCCAGTGGGCCGCTGCACGGGGGGTGCTGGTGGTGTCACAGTCTGAGCTGGCGGCTGATAGGCCGGGCGCGGCGGCTGGGCGGCTGGCTGCGTGGTCGGCTGGGTGGTCGGCTGCACCTGCTGCGGCACGGTGACGGGGTATTGTACCGGCTTAGGGGAGACGGGCTGCGGCTGGGGCGGGGCGACCGGCGGCACGAACGGCTTGCCAAGTGCCTTCCGCAAATCTACTTCCATCTCCGCCGCCGACTGGTATCGCTTGTCCATCGTGCGATCCATCGCCTTGACGATCAGGCGGGCAGTGTTGAGGGTCAGCTTGGGGTTGAGGGCTTTGAGGCTGGCTTGGGTCGGCGTGGTAGCTGGGATCGGCGGCTTGCCACTTAGCAGGTGAGCCAGGGTTGCACCCAGCGAGTAGATGTCGCTACGCGCATCGGTCTCCCCCTTGCCGAACTGCTCGAAGGGCGCGTAGGCTGCCGTCCCCATCGCCACCGTGTCGTGCTTCTTGCCCCCTTTGTAGGTGCGGGCGATGCCGAAGTCGATCAGCTTGGCCTGGGCCTGGGGGGTGATCATGATGTTGGCTGGCTTGATGTCGCGGAAGATGATCGGCGGGTCTTGGGTGTGCAGGTAGTGTAGCACCTGGCAGACCTGGATGATGTAGCCGAGGGCTTCAGCCTCATCCATTGGCTTGCCCTCCAACTTGTCCAGCTTCTTCTCCAGGCTCTCGCCTGGGATCAAGTCCATCACCAGGTAGTGGCGTTCACCTTCTACAAAGTAGTCGCTGACCTGCGGCATATTGGTCGAGTGCAGGCTGCGGAGCATATTGGCTTCCTGCTCAAAGAAGATAAGGTTCTGGCGGGCCTCCTCTGGGTCTTCGGTGTCGGTTCGCATCTCCTTGACAGCAACGCGCAGGCCGCCACCCCCTGCCGCTGCCGGGCCGGGGGTCTCCAAATCCTCTGTCATGTAGACTGCGCCCATACCGCCGCCACCAATCGCCTTGATAATGCGGTAGCGTCGCTTTAGAACCGTGCCTGGCCGTAGAAACTCGTACATATTGCTCCTGCTCACGCGCTTATGTCACATGGATTATACCACAGCAGCGCAAGGATGGTGGGTGGCGCGGGTGTAGGGCGACGGTTTGGGCCAACGCCCCCTGCCTGCCCGCTGCCACAGCCAGTCCTCTATATATGGTACAATGATGCTACACCGCCGCGGTTGCCCGCTGCTGACCCAGGGCGGTGCAGGCAAAGCGGTTGCTCCGCTCGATCAACTAGTCATTACTTTTCAGGGCAAAACTATGGCGAATATCCTACTGCGCCCCCCGCGCTTGCGTAACCACGAAGAAGAAGACGAGCGGCGGGCTACCTGGCTCGAATTGTTCTACGACCTGATCTTTGTGGCTGCGGTCGAACAATTGGGCCGCTACCTGGCCGAACACGCCACCCTCAGCGGGGTTGGTGGCTTCGTGCTACTGTTTGTGCCACTCTGGTGGACATGGATTGGCACCACCTTCTACGCCTCGCGCTTCGATACCGACGATATCGTAGATCGGCTTGCCACCCTCGCGGCGATCTTCGCGGTAGTGGTGATGGCAGCTAACATCACGCACGCCCTGGGGGATGGGGCGGTCGGCTTCGCGCTTGGCTATGCGGCGGCCCGCCTGATACTGGTCGTGCAGTACACGGTAGCAGGCCACTTCGTAGCCGAAGCGCGCCCGCTGACCAACCGCTTTGTGCGCGGCTTCGCAGTTGCGGCAGCGATCTGGATCGTCTCAGCTTTCTTGCCACCTCCCTGGGACTACGGGCTGTGGGTGGTCGGGGTGGTGGTGGATATTGGCACGCCGCTCTTTGCCGGGCGGCTGCACAGCAAGATCGCCCCCAGCCTCCGCCACCTGCCCGAACGCTTTGGCCTGTTCGTGCTAATCGTGCTGGGCGAGGGGGTGGCAGCGACAGTGCGGGCCAGTGAGGGTCGGGAGTTGGGCTTGCCGCTGGGGTTGGCGGCGGCCTGTGGCCTGCTGATCGCCTTCAGCCTCTGGTGGATTTACTTCGAGTACACGGACGGTGAACCGCTCAAGGCTGCCCTGGACGCGGGCAAGATCGGCATCTACAACCTCTGGCTCTACACCCACCTGCCGCTGGTGATCGGCCTCACTGCCGCTGGGGTTGGGGTGGAACACGTAGTCGCCAGCGCAGCAGGCAAGCCGCTGGCAGCAGAGGATCGCTGGCTGCTCTGTGCTGCGGTTGCGCTCTGCTGGCTGGCTATTGGCGTGATCCAGTTGATCTACAACACGTTCGACCCGCGCCTTAACAGCTACCGGCGGCTGCTCTATCGTAGCGGCTCGGCAGTGGCCGCCTTGCTGCTGGCGGCCTTCGGTGACGAGTTGGCTGCCCTCCCGCTGATCGCTGGCTTGGCCGCTATCTGCGTCGTGCAGGTCGTCCTCGATGTGTTGCGCGCCGTCGCTGACCCGCACGATGACGCTGCTCTTGGTGATGCTGAGGGGGCAAGCGAGGTGTGACAAATAGGTGGCGGCTTGTGGTAAAATAGCAGCGCAGGTAGCATTGAGCGGGAGGGAAGCGTGGACGAGCAACCAATTCTGTTGATTACCGGGGCGAGTGGGCGGGTTGGCACTGCCTACCGCCAGCACCTTGCTGCGTCCAGCGGCTACCGCCTGCGCCTTAACGACATCAAGCCGCCAGCCGACCAGCAGGGCGACTGGCGCGTTGGTGACTTGAGCGACCCCGCCTTCACCCACGATCTCCTGCAAGGGGTAGACAGCGTGTTGCACCTGGGGGCCGACTCTCACCCAAAGGCCGATTTCTACGCCAGCCTGCTGGACAACAACATCAAGGCAACGTATAATATATTTGCGGCGGCAGCGGCGGCTGGTGCGCGGCGGGTGGTCTACGCCAGCAGCGTGCAGACGATGCTCGGCTACGGGCCGGGGGTGCAACTCTATGCTGATCAGCAGGTGCAGCCGCTCAATATGTATGGGGTGAGCAAGTGCTTTGGTGAAGCGACAGCAGCGGCCTTTCACGCCATGCACGGCCTCAGCGCGATCAGCGTGCGGATTGGCTGGGTGACGAACGCGGCGGAGTTGCGGGCGGGGGTGCTGGTCGACCTCAGCGAGATCAGTCGGGCTGTGACCGAGCCAGACCTCTGCCACCTGTTCGATTGCTGCCTACGGGCAGAAGTTGGCTACGCTATCGTGCATGGGGTGAGCAATAACCGCTTCCCCTACCTCAACCTGGCAGCGACCCGCGCCCTCGTCGGCTATCAGCCGCAGGATGACGCTTTCGCCCTCGCCGGGGTGATCACTCAGGGTTGGGAGGACAGATGAACGAGCAGGAGCGCAGCAGCCAGTATCAGGAGCTAGTCGCCAGTGGGGACAACTACTACCGCCGGGGCGAGTATGAGCAGGCGATGGACGACTATGGCAAGGCGATCAAGTTGCGCCCCAGCCACTTCCTGGCCTACTACAGCCGGGGGATGGCCTATGCGGGCAGGCGGCTCTACCCCGAAGCGATAGCCGACTACGACACGGCAATCCGCCTGCAACCCGACGATGCCTTCACCTACTCTGCGCGCGGCAACGCCTATGCCAGCCGGGGCAACATCAACCAGGCGGTAGGCGACTACAACCAGGCCATTGAGTTGCGCGCCGACCTTGCCCCCGCCTATCTTGGCCGCGCCCTCCTGCTTGAGCAGCTTGGCGAGAAGCACCGCGCCATCCTCGACTACAAGCGCGTCCTCGAACTGAGCGATGATGTGGCTCTGCGCCAGCTAGCCGAGCAGCAGTTGCGCGGCTACGGCGTGCGCTGACGCTCTCACCCACGAAACCTTGCCGCTGCGTGTATAATAGAAGGAGATAACCATCTCCTGGAGGAGCGCAAGTGGCAGACGGTGATGTTCTAGCAGCAGGTACTATCTTGCACGGACGCTATACGCTCGCTGCCCCACTGGGCATGGGCGGCTTTGGTGTAACCTACGCAGGCCAGGATAACGTGTTGGGCCGCAAGGTGGCGGTCAAGGAGTTGTTCCTCGCCGGTGGCAGCCGCGTTGCTGCGGCGGTGGTTACTCCCAGCGGCTACAGTGCCGAACGTTGGGCCGGGATGATCGCCAGCTTCCTGCAAGAAGCGCGCACCCTCGCCCACCTCGATCACCCCGCTATCGTCCCTGTCTACGACCACTTTGACGCGAACAATACCGCCTACATGGTGATGAAGTTCGTAGAGGGGCAGACGCTCGACGCTTACGTGGCGGCGCAGGGTGGCAGCCTCGGCCTGGCGCAGACGCTCGACTTCACCCGCCAGCTTGCTGGTGCGCTGCAACTGCTGCACAATAGCAATCTGCTGCACCGTGACATCAAGCCCTCCAACGTAATCATCACCCCGCAAGGGCAGGCGGTGCTGATCGACTTTGGGGCGGCTCGCGAGTTTGAGACGGATCGCAGCGTGCGCCAGACTGTCTTTGCCACCCTCGGTTTCAGCCCGCCAGAGCAGTTGCAAGCCTTTGGCCGCAAGAGTCCTGCCAGCGACATCTACGCCCTGGCCGCCACCGTCTACTACCTGCTCTGCGGCGAAGTACCTGGTCAGCAGCCCACCGCCACCATGTTGCAGTCGCCAGTATTGCCCGCCCTCCTCCACGCCCTCGCCTTCGACCCCGCCGCCCGCCCGCAAGAGGTCGCTACCTTCCTCGCCGAGATGGAGCAGCCCGCCCTCGTCCCTGCCTACTACCACGAACTGATCCCCCACCTCGCTGCTGGCGAAGGGGCTAGCTTGCGTAGCCAGCAGCTTCCGCCACTACCAAACAGCGGTACGCCGCTCAGCCAGCCGGTCAGCAAGACGACGCTTGTTCCACCACCCTACCAGCCCTCGCCCAGCCCCCCCCGTAGTGGTGCGCCCTTGCTGCTCTCCATCGCAGGGCTGGCAGTGCTGGGCATAGGCTTGCTAGCCTTCTTCCTGCTCAATAACCAGCAGGGGGCGGTCAGCGGTCAGCCAACCAGCGTCGCCAGCTTGCTGCCCACTGCCACTCTAGCCCAGCCCAGCCCGACCAGCGTACCAGCCGCGGCCAGTAGCGTAGCCTCGCCTGACCAAACCAGCGCGCCTGTCCGACCGACCAGTGCGCCGGTCAGTGCAGCAACGGCGGTCAGCGGCAGCCTGGTGATCCTCGACGACGGCTTTGGCGCGTGGCAGGACTGGTCGTGGGACAGTCGGGTGGACGGCAACAACCGCGTCCCCGTGCAGAGTGGCAACCGTTCGCTCGCCGTCACCCACAAGCTGGCCTACGCCGGTCTTTATCTACATCATGAGCAAGCCTTCGACGTTAGCGGCTACGAGCGCGTGGAGTTCTACATCAACGGCGGCGCAGTGGGTGGGCAGGAGTTGCTTTTCAACCTTACCTACCCCAACAACGACTACGGCCTGATCGTCAACCTGGCCGACTACCAGCAGCCGCCTGGCCCGCCGGCTGCGGGAACCTGGCGCAAGGTCAGCATTCCCCTCAGCCTGCTGATCACCAACACACAGGTTAACGGGCTGGTGATCCAGAGCTACAGCAACGTGCCACAACCCACCTACTATCTTGACCGAATCGAGTTTACCCACGCCCCCACCGCCGCCCTGCCCTCCTGGGTGGCGGCTAAGGAGTAAGCCGCTATGCGTCGCCAAGCCGCGCAGAGTCGCGCCCTGATGCTGCTCGCCCTCCCCTTCTTCTTCGTCGCCAATATGCTGCTGTTCGTGCCTGGTAAGTCGCTGCCCCTGGTGATCGGTCAGTTCCTTTTCTTCGCCGCTGCCCTGATCCTCTTTGCCGCCGCCGTTGTGGTTGGGCGGCGCAAGCGGTTAGCGATTGCCGAACACACTTGCGCGGCTGGAAGCAAACCTTCTGCTGTGGTAGAATAAGGGGTAAACAGTGCGTCCCTCACCGCTCCTCAGAGCCGGGAAAGAACTTTATGCCTCGCATCCCCCGCAGCCGCCTGCTAACCATCCTGCTACTTGTCGCTACCGTCCTCGCCCCCCTCACCGCTAGCCCGCCGCCAGCCAGTGCCGCCGCTGGCTTCGTTACTATTCGGGGTAGCAAGTTCATCTATGACGGCCAGCCCATCACTCTCAAGGGGGTCAACTACTACCCGCAGCGCAACCCCTGGGCCAGGATGTGGGAACTCTGGCAGGGGCCGACCGTCGAGCAGGACATGGCAATGCTGGCGGGCTGGGGGGTGAACGTGGTGCGCGTCCTCGTCCCCTACGGCTCCGATAACTTCGATTGGACGGACGAGAGTGGCCGGGTCAACCCAGACAAGCTGCGCTACCTGCAAGAGATGGTGCAGGCGGCGGGCAGGCACGGCATCAAGGTCAACGTCGCCCTCTTTGACTTCTATGATGGCACGCCCGCTGCCGGTTCGCTGGAGGAAGGGCGCAATCTCACCTATCTCAGCACCCTGATCCGCCCTTTCGTGGGCGATGATCGCATCCTCGGCTGGGACTTGCACAACGAGCCAGAGAACTACGGGATGTGGGCTGGGCGCAAGCACCCCGAACTGGTGGTAGACTGGCTGCACCGCATGGCCGACTACGTACACGGCCTCGACCGCAGCCACCCGCTGACGGTCGGCATGGCTGCCTACACCAACCTGTTCGCCAAAGCTAGCGACGGCACCCGCATCCTTGATTTCGTGGACTTTGCTAGCTTCCACAGTTATGATGCAGTAAATATGGGCTACCAGGTGGAGGCGGTGCGGAAGGCGACCAGCAAGCCGCTAGTTTTGCAGGAGACTGGCTGGCCGACTGGCCCCACCTGCAACGTACTCGACTACAACGAGGCGGCCCAGTTGCGCGTCTACACTGCGGCCCAGGCGATTTTTGCTGACAACCGCTTCGACCTGGCTGGTGTCCTCGGCTGGACGATGTGGGACTATCGCCCCGGCCAGTCTCGTGGTGGCGGGGTGGAGACGCGGGAGGATTACTACGGCCTGTTGCGCCGCGACGGTACGCCGAAGCCTGCGCTTGCCCCGTTCAAGGCGATCAAGACGCTACCACTACCTAGCGCAAGCAGCACAGACCTACCCCTAACCGCCATCCCTTTTGACGCACAGACGGTGGCGAACGGCAACCGCGAGTATGGCGAACCGCTCTACTTCCCCGAAACCGACCGCTATGTTTGGGATGCTTTCAAAGACTACTGGCGCAGATTTGGGCAGCGCGAGGTCTTCGGCCTGCCGCTCACTGCTGCCCGCCGCGAGGTGTTGAGCGACGGCGAGGAGCGTACTGTGCAATACTTTGAGCGCGCCCGTTTCGAGTTGCACGAGGAGGCAGCCAAAACCGTACCCGGCTGGGCTAACCTGGGCAAAGGGGAGAAGCTGCTCTACCTGGTCAAGCTAACTCCGCTCGGTAGGGTGGTTACCAGTGGACGCGATTTCGCCCGTGCGCCCGCCCCCAGCGAAGGCGAGTTTGCGGCTGACCCCACCCTGCACTACGTGCCAGAAACAGGCCACACCATCGGCGGCCTGTTCTACCAATATTGGGCGGACAACAGGGGGATCGCCACCTTCGGCTACCCGATCAGCCAGCCCTTCAACGAGATCAGCGCGACTGACGGTAAGACCTATCTGGTGCAATACTTCGAGCGGCAACGGTTCGAGTACCACTCCGACGCAGCCACCCCCTACAAGGTGCAACTGGGCCTGCTGGGGGCGCAATATCTCACCCAGCACGGCTGCGGCTGATCGGGCTGGCAAGCAGCACCCCCTACACACAAGGCGCAGCCACTGGCTGCGCCCTCGCTATCGCCTGAGCAGCCCTAACTTGGAGAGCGTGCTGTAGACAACCAGCCGTTTGTTGTAGTTGCGGGCCGACTTGTCGAACTTGCCATTACAGGTAATCAGGTTGAGTTGAGCAGTGCTGCTGGCCCCGAAGATGCGATCTAGTGGTGCCTGGTCGAAGGGGTAGGCCACTACTTCGGTGACGATGAAGGTGCGCTCCACCCCCCGCTTGTCCTTGACATAGATGGCATTGCCCGGCTTCAGCTTGGCAAGGTTCCAGAAGACCGCTGGGCCGTGTATCCAGTCCAGGTGGCCGTCGATCACCGAGTTGCCTGGTACCCCAGGTACATAACCCAGCCTGTACCAGGCCACGTTCCATTCGTTCCTGGGGATGTCCATGGTGCCGTCCGCCGCGGTCGTCACGTACTCGATTGCCGCGTTCACCCCAATAGCAGGGATACGCAGGCGCGTTGGTGCGCCCGGCCCGCTGGAGGCTGGCACTGAGGTAGCAGTCGCCAGGGGCTTCGGCTTGGCGGTTGGTTGGCTGGCGGTGGCTGAATTGCTGCTGGTGTTGCTGACCTGGTTGCTGGCTACTGGTTGCGAGGCCGTTTGCGGCGGGGTTGCTGTCGGCAGCACTGGGGTCAGCAAGGCGGAGACTGTCGCGCTGGTTGCCAGTGGGTCGTCCGGGGGGGTGAGCAGGGTCGTCACCGTTGCCTCAACCACGGCTGCGCTTTCAGTCGGCTCGGCGGGCGTGCTGGTAGCTGGCACTGGCGTGACCGTTGCTGGTAGGGGGGTGCTGCTTGGCAGGGGTGTCCTGCTGGCTGGTACTGCTGTTGCAGTCGGTGGTACGCTGGTGCTGGTAGCGGCGGGTGGGGTCGCGGTCGCCTGCACCATCGCCACTGCCTGGCTAGTGGTTGGGCTTGGCAACTGGATTGGTACTGCCGAACTCACGCTGTCACAGCCGTTCAGGGCCAGCAAAACAGCCAGCAGCAAAGCAGCCCGCAAGCCCGTTTTCATCTTTTGCACAGTCTCTAGCACGGCTCCCCCCTAACCCCAGGCTGGCTAACCAGCGTTAACATTACACCGCTAGCACTGTTATACCAAAGGCGGACGCAAGGTGCAAGCCCTGTAGATTAGATCGCGGTTAGAGCAGGGTAAATACTACTTGCAACCGTCAGCACTCACGCCTGGCGGGGCAGCCTTGACGCTGTGCGCTGCCCATGTCATAATGAGGGTATTCATAGGAGGAGAGGTGCAGATGGCTACCAGTTCACGCAAGCTTGACCACGTGCGGATCGCTTCGGAGAGCCGCGCCGAGAATAAGGGCTTGAGCGGTTTCCCCGACGTGACCCTGGTTCATCGCGCCCTGCCAGAGTTGAGCAGCGCAGACCTTGATTGTCGGGTCAGCTTCCTGGGGCGCAGCCTCAACTACCCGCTGATCATCACCGGCATGACTGGCGGCCACCCACAGGTAGCCCAGATCAACGCGAACCTGGCGGCTGCCGCCCAGCAGCTTGGCATTGCGATGGGGGTTGGCAGCCAGCGCGCTGCTATCGAGCAACCTGCCCTGGCGGCTACCTTCGCCATCGCCCGCGAGACCGCTCCCGACGCTTTCCTGATCGCCAACCTCGGCGTGGGCCAGTTGGTGGCAGGCTACGGCCTGGCTGAAGCGGAGCAAGCAGTGCGGATGATTGGCGCGAACGCTCTGGCTATCCACCTCAATGCCGCCCAGGAGGCTTTGCAGCCAGAGGGCGATACCGATCTGCGTGGGGGGCTGGCGAAGATAGCGGCTCTGGCGCGGGGCTTGAGCGTGCCAGTGCTGGTCAAGGAGACGGGCAGCGGCATCGCCCGCGAGGAGGCAATCCTCTGCGAACGAGCGGGTGTAGCGGCGATTGACGCAAGCGGGCTGGGCGGCACCTCGTTTGCGATCATCGAGCGGGTGCGGCAGGAAGAAAGTGGCACCGCTGGCTCAATGATCCAGAGTAGCGAGGACGACGCAGCCTGGACTGACGCGTGGGGTATCCCTACCGTCGCCAGCGTGGTCGAACTGAGCCACTACACGCGGATGCAGGTAGTTGCCAGCGGTGGAGTGCGGAACGGCCACGATGCGGCAAAGGCTATTGCCCTCGGTGCCAGCGCGGTTGCCCTCGGTCGCCCGCTGGTGATCGCGGCGCAGGAGAGTGCGGCGGCGGTGGTCGTGGTGCTGGAACGGCTGATCAGTGAACTGAAGCTGGCGATGTTCCTTACTGGCGCAAAGACAGTTGCCAACTTGCAGCAGGCTGACTTGATCATCACCGGCCGCAGCCGTAGCTGGCTGGATGCGCGAGGGGTAGACGTGAAGCAGTATGCCAACCGCCGCCTGCGGGCTGTGATGCACGGTTTCGAGGAACAAGGATAGGTTCGGGCAGGCGACTGCCCACCTTGCCCGAATTGCAGCAGTCAGTTAGTCCGGGATGGTGCGGGCCAGCCACTCGTAGGGGTCAACTGGCAGGTAGCCGAGGCGCACCTCCCAGTGCAGGTTGGGGCCAGTGCTGAAGCCGGTTGAGCCGAGCCGCCCTATTGGCAAACCCTGGGTCACGCCGTCTCCGCTCTGCACGCCAATAGAGGCAAGGTGGGCGTAGACTGTGTGGACACCGAGGCCGTGATCGAGGATGATGCAGTTGCCGCGCAGTGGCATCCGCCCGGCAAAGACGACCCGCCCCGCCGCCGCCGCCAGCACCGGTGTACCCTCTGGCAAGGGTAGGTCGAGGCCGCTGTGGAAGGTGCTGACCGGCTGGCCGTTGTAGCCGCGGCGGTCGCCAAAGCCGGTGCTGATCCTCCCACGCTCCTTGAGCGGCCAACTCATCGTTCCCGCCCATAGGGGGCTGTCGCTGCTGTCGCCCAGCGCAGTGAGCAGTAGCTTGCGCTCTTGCTCGTCGAGGGCAGGGTCGAGCATCCCATCCATCGCGGGGGTGAGGGTGAGATTCTGGCTGGGGAAGCTGCCCGCGTAGACATCCACCTGGCGGTTGATTGGGCGGCGGCTACCGTTCGCCTCAGTCACAGTCATGGTTAGTGGGTAGTTACCCACGCCATTGAAGACGGGCGCAGCGATCAGCGTCCACCAGCCGGGGTAGGGCTGGCTGTCGTCGCGGGCGAAGCGCAGGCCGCTGCCCCGCCAGCTACCCTGCACCTTCGCGCCGGGCGCGGTCGCCACGCGCACCAGCATGGTACGCCCCTCAGCGATGCGCGGCGGGGTCATCTGCACCAGTGCGCCGCTGGGTACCGCCAGCCCACTAACCAGCAGCGCGGCGTAGCCCAGCGGAGAGGGCTGCACGGTATCGTTGCTGACCCTCAGATCAGGGTGATTTTCCAGGCGGGCGCGCTCAAAGTATTGCACGCTGCCGCCCCGCGCTTGCCCCTCCTCGCTGATCGGGTAGCCAAAGCGGTCTAGCCCCCCCTGGGCCAGCCAGTATTGCAGGAAACTGCCGCCCAGGTTGTGGCCGGTCTCCTTGAAGTACCAGTTGCTATCGCTGGTCGTGCCGCTACTGCGGGCGATGCTGATGCTTTGGCGGGCGGCCTCCTCACGCCCAAGCAGGCCGAGGCTGACCTGGTAGTTGGGGTCGGCAATCTCCGGGTGGTACTCGAAGCGGGCGCGCTCGAAGTATTGCACGGTATAGCTGCGCCCGTCGCTGGCATTGACCTGGGCGAACTCCTCGGTCAGTGGCAGGCCAACAGTGCGCTGCCCGCCAAACCTGCGCCAGGCAGCCAGGAAGCCGTAAGCGATCTGGTGGCCGGTTTCGGGGAAGTAAGTAGCGACGCTAGCGGGCAATGATGGCCCAGCCAGCGGCGTAGCGGGCGACCGCAGGGGGGCGGCAGTGGCAGCTTGGGGCAGGGCGGTAAGTAGCAGGAGCAGGACAAGGAAGCGCAGAGTTAGTTTGTTCATCTTTTAGCCAATCTGTGTCTGACAATTTGGATATATACAGCCCTACAGTTTAACACAGCCTGGGGTTGGCGGGCAAGCAAAACAGCCCTTGCGTGGGCTGTTTCAGGGGTAGGGTGGGCTGATCTGCCAGCAGTGGGCTAGAACTCGCCCCAGATTTTACCCTGCGACCAGCGCAAGTCTACTAGAGAAACTGGCACATCCAGGCGGGTAGCGATCTCGTATGCGCTTAGGCGGTCGCCGTAGACGCAGGCGGCCCGCTGCGGCACAAGCAGGTAGCTGGCGATGATCTGCGCCTCGTGTTCGAGCTTGCTCTTGAACCAGGTATTCAGTTCGCAGGTGTAGTTCATGTCGGGGTGGAAGGAGATGATGTGGCCGCTCTCATGCGCCAGGGTTAGGCGACGCTGGGCGGCGTTCAGGTGCTTGTTTACCCCAATATGCACTTCATTTCGCATGACGATTGAGAACCCCAGCGTGCGATAAGTCAGGTTGTAATCGCGGACGGTGAAGTTTTCGAGCAGCGGGCTGATGTCCACTGGCAGCCGATCATGCAGGCGGTAGCGTCGCACCAGGTACGCAACAGTGTCAAGTGCGCGCTCATCCATACGCTTATCCTTCTATTCAGTTGGAGGGTTGGGTCAACGGCCCCGCTGGCGGTTCTCCTCATCAAGCATCTGCTTCATCACACTCTTGATGATCCGTTGGTCGTGTTCTGGTAGCCGACCGAGGCTGGAGAGGTAGACGCGTAGATCGGGGTCTTCGACCTCAATGCTGACCGTGGTAGAACTAGGGTTGGCACCGGCTGCCAGGCGGTTGGCATCGTGGCTAAGTACGTAATCCACGCTTACTTCCAGGGCCGTCGCAATGTCGGCCACCGCCTGGGCAGCAGCGTTGGGGATGTTGCCCGACTCGAAGCGCGAGACGTAGGACTCGCTGACCCCAGAGCGGCGGGCAAGCTCTGCCATCGTCCAGTTGCGCCGTTCCCGCAGCCGCTTGATCACGCGCCCGCGCTGGACGGCCATCTCGTCTTTCTCTTTGTCTGTGCGGCGTTCTGCCGCTTCACGTCTGTTCATGGCTCAATTATAGCTCATTTCTTGCAAGTTTTCAATACCTGCGAGCCTAAATCTTCCCGAACTGCATATGCAATCTCAAGCCCAGCGTGCGAATCCGGTGCTTTGCAGCGATCCGGGGATGTGTTATCATAGCTGTGTAGCAAATCTCAGCCTGGAGGAACCGCAAGCATGGCAAACCTGACCCCTGCCCAGCAAGACCTGTTCGACCACATCGCTGACACTCTGGCCGACCAGCGCAGCGACTACGACTTCTTTATTCTACGTGTAGAGGGGGGGAGACTGCTGTTGGTGCTGCCCGCCCAGAGTGGCCGCCGCGTCGCCGACCGCCCGACTGACCCGAAGGATATTGACGCACTCGCCACCGCCGGTTACATCGAGCGGGCCAGGGTGCGCCAGCAAGTCAATATCACCCTCACCGAGGCGGGCCACAAGGCCCACGAAGCCCAGCACCGCCGCTTACCCTTGACGCTATATGTGAAAAATGATACAATAAGCTGATGTTCCCAGCGGCTTGTTAGCCTAGTGGCGGAGTAGTGCCTGGATCGGTGGGAGAAAGCTGAAACCGAAGATGATCACCAGCAAGAAAACCAATGGCAACCATGATCAGGCCGACGAGGCTGTGGACGATCTGCCGGTGGAGGAAGAAATCCCCGACATCGTGATCTGCCGCCTGCCTACCTACGCTCGCAGCCTCGCCTATATGTTGCAGAGTGGCACCACCACTGTCTCTAGCAGCGAACTGGCCGCGCAGATTGGTGGCACCGCTGCTCAAATCCGCCGCGACCTCAGCTACTTTGGCGAGTTCGGCAAGCAGGGCAAGGGCTATAACGTCGAGTACCTGCTCAACCAGATTAAGGAAATCCTCAACGTAGACCGCTATTGGAACGTCGCCCTGGTTGGCACCGGCAACCTCGGTCAGGCACTGGCGCACTACGACGGCTTCCGCGAACGGGGCTTCTATGTGGTGGCCGCCTTTGACCGCGACCCGCACAAGTTCAGCCAGCGGATCAAGGGCGTAGAGGTCTACGCTATGGACAGGCTGGCCGAGGTGATTGGCGAGAAGGAGATCGAGGTGGGGATCATTGCTGTCCCCGCCGAGAGCGCACAAGACGTGGCCGACCGGCTGGTGGCCGCTGGGGTGCGGGCGATCCTCAACTACGCTGACATCATAGTGCAGGTGCCTGCCAACGTGCGTGTGCGCCACATTGACCCGATCTCCTCGTTGCAGAGCATGACCTACTACCTCGTCGCCAACAAGGGTAAGGCGAAGGTGCGGCGCGAACGCGGCTTCTAGCCCCTCACTTCCTCTGCTTCTGCGGCCTGCTGATCGCTAGCAGATGCGCCCGCGCCACCCACTGGCGCAGCAACTCTGGCTCGTCGTGGAAGCTCTCTGGCAGCAGCAGCCAGTGGCTCATTGGCTTGTCGCCCAGCGTCCACGGTTCGCTGCCGGGTAGAGCCAGCATCTCTGCATAAGGCAACGGTTCGCTCAGGCGCAAGGCCAGCCGCCCGCTATCCCCAACCATTGCAAAGATATTGCTGCCCGCAAACAGGGTGTAACAGCCAAACATCTGGCGGCTGGACACCTCTGGCAGCCACGCTGCCGCCTCGTCCAACAGCAGGCGCAGGAAGCCGAGGATCGGCTCTTTGGGCTGCTTGAACTTGCCTGCCATTACGCTCCCTCCCGGCTGCCGCCACCGCGAGCTTAGTAGACGATGCGGCGACGGAGCAGGTCGGGCTTGAGGATCGTCACCCGGCCCTTCGCTACCTGCACTGCACCCGCCAAAGCGAAGTCGCCCAAGATTTTGTTGACGCTGACCCGTGAGGCTCCAACCGTACCAGCAAGCTCCTCCTGGGTGATCTTCAGCACCACCTCGGTGTCGGTTGGGCGGCGCAGGCTAGCACTCATCTCCAACAGCTTCTTGGCGACCTTGCCAGTCAGGTCGAGCAAGGTAGCCCCCTCAACTTCCTCGTTCATGCGGCGGATAGTCCGGGCCATAGTCGCCATCAGGATCAGGGCGAGATCGGGCTGCGACCTGACCACCGCGATGAAGTCCTCTCGTGCCAGGGCCAGAACCTCTACGTCGTCAACAGCGACAGCGGTGGCCGAGCGCGGTTCGCCGTCGAACAGCGAGAGTTCGCCCACCGACTTCCCCTCACTGACCACGCCGAGGATCAGTTCTTCGCCACTCTCTACCGGATCGAGTAGGCGCACCTGTCCCTTGATGATCAGGTAGAGCGTGATACCCATATCGCCCTTGTTGAACAGCACCGTACCGCCCTTGTAGCGTCGCCGCCGCATCCTCTGGCCCAACACGTGGCGCGCATCGGCGTTAAGGCTGGCGAACCATTCGCTGTGGGCCAACTGCTCCGAGTTCCAGATCGCGTCCTGCTCCATCTTCGCTGTCATGCTTGCACTCCTCCTCTCACATTATAGATCGCCAGGCGGCCATGTGCAAGGTAGTTTACAGATATTTGTAGCCTAATTTACAGATTGGGGTGGCGCAGGTACGCCAGGCTCTGGCAGTTCGGGCTAGAGCGAGCTGCCAGCGGATTGGCCCCGCGCAACTGCTCTGCTATGTTCAGCATCCCTTGTACTGACCCTGCTCTAGCCCGCAGTTGTGGAGGGCCAATCCGCTGGCAGATGCCCAGCGCAAGCCGAACAGTCGAGGTTCCCGGCCTGCTTGTGATTCGGCCCTTGATGTGTTATACTCTATCAGCAAGCTGCAACGGGGTGTGGCTCAGTCCGGCAGAGCGCTGCGTTCGGGACGCAGAGGTCGGAGGTTCAAATCCTCTCACCCCGACCAATTACGGGCGACTCCACTTGCGGAGCCGCCCTTTTTGTTGCCTTTGCCTAGAAAGCGATGCCATGCTGCGTACCATCATGATGATCATCACCCTGCTGATGCTTGCTACCAACTCTGCTGACAGCCCCTTCGCTGCCACCTTTGGGCCAACGGCTGGCGGCAGTCCCATAGCTCTCGCTCCCCCGACCGCAACCACGCAGCCAATAGCCACCCCACCACCGCGCCCCCAGCCAACCGAAACGGCCAGCGTACTTGCCAACCTCTCAGCCGTGACCGATACCGCCAGCCTGGTGCGCGACACCGATACCCCCAAAGCAGACCAGTTCTCGATCACCCAACGCTTGCGCCTGCACAGCAGCAGCCCCCTGCCACGCACGGTAGACAGGGGCGTGGATAACTACCCTGTCGGCCACCAGCAGCAGTTCTGGATGAGCGACATTGCCGCCAAACGCTACTATACGATCACTGCCACCCTGATCGCCGTCTCCGAACACGCCTATATGTATGTGCAAGACGGTTACAAGGTTAGCAAGGAGGCGGTGAAGCAGGCTTTGGACGACTTCGAGCAGCACATCTACCTTATCAACCGCCAGTATTTTGGGCAGGAACCGAACCCTGGCGTGGACGGCGACCCGCACATTACTATCCTCAACGCGCAGATCAGCGGGGCAGGCGGTTACTTCTCAGCCGCCGACGCGTACCCGAAGGTGATCACCCGCTTCTCCAACGAGCAGGAGTTGATCTACATCGGCACCAGTCCGGCTCAGACCCAATACTACCTAGCTACCATTGCCCACGAGTTCCAGCACATGATCCACTTCAATGAGAACCCGGCCCAGTCGGTCTGGCTCAACGAGGGGGCCAGCGAGTTGGCAATGTTCCTCAACGGCTATGACGTGGGCGGCACCGACTATGTGTTCGCGGTTAACCCCGATGTGCAACTGAACGGCTGGGCCAGCCAGCCCGACAAGTCTATCGGCCATTATGGGGCGGCCTACCTGTTCCTGCGCTACCTCAGCAACCTCTACGGCCCCGACTTCGTGCGCGAGATGAACAGGTCGCGGCTGGCAGGGCCAGCTTCGATCAACTACGCCCTTAACAAGGTTGGCCCACGCACGGTGATGGGTGCGAACTGCGGCACCGACTTTGATGGCACCTTCAAGTTCTGGGTGGTCGCCAACTTCGTCAACAAGCTACGCACCGCCGACCCCTGCTATGGCTACGACGACCAGTTGATTGGCGTGCAGAAGATCAAGACGATCTCGCAGTACCCCAACACTGTTGATGGTAGCCTAAGCCAGTACGCTGCTGCTTATTACGACCTGCGTGGCTCAGCGGGCGACGTAACCATCAACTTTCGGGGGGCAGCGAAGGTGCCGGTGATCAGCACCGCGCCACCCAGTGGCAGCCGCTTCTGGTGGAGCAACCGCGACGATTCGTTGGACAGTACCCTCACCCGCGAGTTCGACCTCAGCAGCGTAAGCGGCCCCGCCAGCCTGGAGTACAAAGCGTGGTATGACCTGGAGCGCGACTACGATTACGCCTACGTGCTTGCTAGCGACGACGGTGGCACTACCTGGAGGAGCCTGGCCGCCACTAGCACTACTACCAAAGACCCTAACGGCACCAACTACGGCAACGCCTACACGGGGATCAGCGGCCAGAGCAGCGGGGATGATGCCAGCAAGGGCGTGTGGCAAGCAGAGCAGGTTGACTTGAGCGCGTATGTGGGCAAGAAGGTGCTACTGCGCTTTGAGTGCATCACCGACCAGGCCTACAACGCGCAGGGCTTTGCCCTGGACGACCTCCAACTGGCCGCTGTCGGCTACCGCGATGATGCAGCGACAGCAGCAAGTGGCTGGCAGGCAGAGGGCTTCGTGCGGATCGAGGGGCAGATGCCGCAACACTACTTTGTGCAAGTAGTCAAGTTGCTGCGCGATGGTAGCCTCGTGGTCGCGGACGTGCCGTTGGACGGCGACAACCAGGGTAGCCTGACGGTCAGTGACCTGGGTGGCGCAGTCAAGCAGGCGGTAGTTATCGTTGCTCCCTACGCGCCGAAAACCACAGTAGCGGCGCAGTACACGCTAGAGTTCACCCGCTGACCTGTAACTTACGGGGACAGAAAAGAGGCCCACCAGTTAGGGTGGGCCTCCTGCTTTGCTGCCTGGCGGTTACGGGAAGCTGGGGCTGGGGGGCGTGGTGGGGGTGGTGGAGTTACCACCAGCACCCTGCTCCAGGGCGCGGATCAGGTGTTCGACTACGCCGATGCTGTCGTCTGCCATGCGGCTGTACTCGTTCGCCTGCTCGTACTTGCCAGCGGTGTAGGCGGCGTAAGCGAGCTTGTAGGCCGCCTGCGCGAGGTTGATATAGTAGCTCTGGTCGCCGAGGCCGGTAGTCGTCTTCGCCTTGCTGCTCACCTCCGTGATCTCGCTGTAGGTGTGGGCGAGGTCGCGGCTGACATGAGCCTGCAACTGGGCGGTGTCGGTGACAGTGTTGGCGGGCCGGGCCGGGCGGTTGGCGGTGGATGGGAGGTTGCTTGCGCCGAGGTTGGCGGCGATCTGGTGGCTGGCGGCGGCGGCAGCATCAGCGGCGGCGGCAGCAGTCTCGTTCGCCTTGCGGCTGGCTGCGGTTTGGCTGTTGAGCGTCTGGGCTTGAGCTAGGAAGCCCTGAGCCTTGCCGAGCAGATCGCTGGCGGTGCTGGTGTCCATCTTGCCCTTTGCGTAGCCGAGGTCGGCTGTGGTGCTGCTGATCGCGGTGGTGGCTTGCAGCAGGGCGTTGCCCCTACCGCCCCGGCCACCCTTGCCGGAGCCATCCATGCCAGGGCCGCCCTTACCGTGCTTGCCTCCGCCGGGGCCATCGGCTGGGCCGTTGTCTGCGGTGCTGTTGCCAGCGGTCGTGGTAGTGGTGTTGCCATTGGTCGCGGTCTGGGCAAACGTGCTGCTGCTGAGGGTGAACAGCAGGGCCATGCCGATCAGCAGTACAGCGGTTAGCTTGAGGTTGATCCGTTCGAACATCATCTTGCTCCTTTAGTAGTTGGTTTCTTTGTCGGTAGCTCGTCTGCAACCAACATCCTTATTCTAAACCAACAGAATTAAGGGGCAAGGGTAGTTTGATTAAGTTGTGGTTAAGTTAGGCTAGCGGCAACCGCACGGTGAAGGTTGCGCCCTGCCCGGGGTTGGACGCAATGCTGATCGTGCCACGATGAGCCAGCACTATCGCCTGGGCAATAGCGAGGCCGAGGCCCGCCCCGCCACCGCCCGCCCCCCGCGTGCGCGCAGAGTCGGCCCGGTAGAACCGCTCGAAGATGTGCGGCTGGTCGGCGGCGGCAATACCGGGGCCGTCATCGCACACGCTGACTACCGCCTGCCGCTCGGCAACGCACAGGCTGAGGCTGATGTGGCCGCCTGTGGGGGTGAACTTACGGGCGTTGTCGCCCAGGTTGAGCAAGACCTGGCGCAGGCGATCCGGGTCGCCGCTGACTAGCACTGGCTGGGCTGGCAGGTCGCAGACCACCGTGTGCTGGCTGGCGGCGTGGGCTAGCTGCTCCCCTACTTCGCCAACCAGCGGGCGCAGGTCGCATTGTTGCTGGCGCAAAGGGTAGCTGCGCGGGTCGTCGCTGCGGCTGAGGGTGAGCAGGTCGCTGACTAGCCGGGCCATACGCCCAATCTCGCGCTCCATAGAAACGAGTAGCCGTTGGCGAGTGGCAGGATTGCCGCCGTCGGCCCCAAGCAACATCATCTCCACCTCGCCTTCGAGGGCAGTAAGTGGGGTCTTCAGTTCGTGGCTGGCATCGGCGACGAAGCGGCGTTGGCGATCAAAGCTCTGCTCCAACTCGCCCGCCATGTGGTTGAAGCTGCCCGCCAGCCTGCCAATCTCGTCGTGCTGGCCGCTCTCCGCCACCCTGCTCTTGAGGTCTCCCGTCGCCAGTCGGTCAGCGGCAGCGGCCACGCGGTCAAGTGGGCGCAGGGCAGCCCGCACCAGCGGCAGCCCGAACAGGAGGGCGCAGAGAACCGCGAGCAGCAACCCGGCAGCTAGCAGCAGGCGCAGTTGGCCGAGGAGGGTATCGGCGGGCGCGAGGCTAGTGTTGATCTGCAATACGCCCCTGCCGTTTGCCGCTTCAATCGGCAGCAGTTGGCTGAGGGTGCGCTGGCTACCACTAACGTACTGGTAAGCCTCATCCGCTGGCAGGCTGGCAACCTGGGCCAGTTCGCTCTGCGTAGGAGAGCGAGCGGGGTTAGCGTCGAGCGCAGTGCTGCTGGTGATCACCTGTCCACCGCCAGTCCAGACCACCACGCTGCTGCCTGGCCCAACCAACGCCCGCATGATCTCGCCCGCCCGCCTGCTATCCAGTTGGCTATCATCTGGCTGCCCCTTGCCACCGCGTCCACCACGCGACGGCGGTTCAGGGTGGAACAGGGCGGCGCGGGCAAGCTGGCGGGCGTAGTTACCTGCGTTGTCCAGCAGCAGGCGATCAACGCTGCTGTAGAGCAGGATAGCAAGCAGCAAGTAGATGCCCGCCAGCAACCCGGCTGAAAAGAGGTTGAGCCGCCAACGCAGCGGCAGCCGCAGCTTCACCTAAGCCTCGCGTAGGACATAGCCGACCCCACGCACGGTCTGGATCAGCTTGTGGTCGCTGTCGCCCAGCTTCTCGCGCAGGTAGCGGATGTGTACATCAATCACGTTGGTGTCGCTGCTGTAGTCGTAGCCCCAGATGCGGTTGAGGATCGTCTCACGGCTGAAGACCTGACGCGGATGGGCGATCAGTAGTTCGAGCAGGTCGAACTCGCGGGGAGTGAGGTCAACCTGCCGCCCATCACGCTGCACCTCGCGGGTGGCACGGTCGAGGCTAAGGTTGGTGAAGGCCAACTTCTGGCTGAGATTGAGGCCGCGCCGCCGTAGCACAGCCCGCACGCGGGCCATTAGCTCTTTGAAGCTGAAGGGTTTGGGCAGATAGTCGTCGGCCCCTGCATCAAGGCCAGTCACGCTCTCGTCCACCCCGCCACGTGCGGTGAGCATGATGATGCCCACGCTGGATTGCGCCCGCAGGCGGCGGCAGAGTTCCAACCCGTCCAGCCCCGGTAGCATGATGTCGAGGATCGCCAGGTCGAAGGGGCGGCTGGCAGCCCGCGCCGCACTGAACTGCTGCAAGGCGGCAATACCGTCGCCCGCGACCGTCACCGCAAACCCTTCGTAGCCGAGGCCCAGAGAGAGGAACTCGGTGATCATGTCCTCGTCGTCCACCACCAGCACGCGTACCTTCTCTGCTGTGCCAATCTCCATACCCGTCAACCCCGCTTGCTTTTTGCTCATTCTACCACCGCCAGATTAAACGCGGCGGGCGGCGGGTTAAGTTTCGGTTAAGATGCGCTCCAACTGCGCTACCGTGCGCTCATTGACCACGTTGCCACTGTTCAGCGTCGTCTTCGGCTCAAGCAGCAGCATCTCTACTTCTTCTTCAGCGTAGGGGCAATGTTCCACCCCTTTCGGCACGATGTAGAACTCGCCAGGGTGCAGTATCACATCCCCACCACGTAGCCTGAGCGTCAGCGTCCCCTTGTGGATCAGGAACATCTCGTCCTCGTCCGCGTGACGGTGCCAGAAGAACTCGCCCTGCACCTTCGCCAGCTTCACGTAGGAGTCGTTGAGTTCGCCCGCGATTTTGGGCGACCAGTGATCGCTGAACAGGGCAAACTTCGCCGCCAGGTTGACTTTCTCCACCTCAAATGCCCTCCTTGTTGCGCCAGTCGAGGATCGCGTTGGTGTGTTCGGGGTAATGCTCAAAGGTGTTGGCGGCGATGTGGTCGTAGAGCGGCTGGGTGGTTGCCATGAACGGCTCGTCGCTGCTGATCCGCTCGTCGCTGAGGGCAGCCACAGCGGTCAGCATCTGCTGGAATGACTGATTAAAGCTGTCAAGCACGTCGGTGAGGGAACGATCCTGGTCGTCGGCGTAATAGCGTTCGTTCATCCCGTCGCTGTCAACCCACATCTGCAGCGGCGGGGTTGTGGGCGGCATAGCCATCTGCTCCGCTGTCAGCCAGCTAATCTGCAACTGCTCCCAGCGGGTAACGTGGGCGATTATGTCTTTGACCGTCCACTGGTTGTCGCTGTAGATGCCCGGCTGCGTCATCCGCTCCGCACTCAGCCCCTCAAAGGCGTGGCTGAAGTCTGCGTGCGTGTCCTCGATCTTGCCCAGGATCGCCTGCTTGCTCAACTTCTGGTTGTCTGCCACTTGTTTGCTCTCCTTCTACTAACCGTGATGAACTGCCCAGATCGCTCAAACCTCCCTGATCAATTGCACGAACTCAATGCGGTTGCCCGCAGTGCTGGTGAAGCTACCGTTGAGGCGGAAGCCAACCCGCTGGCAGAGGTGCTGCGCCCGCTGGTTGAAGGCGGCGATGGTGGCCCTAAAGGCAGTTGGCTGGTGCGCCAGCGCAACCTCAGCCAGCACGGCGGTCAGGATCGCCGCGCCCATGCCCCTGCCAGTCAGGTCGGGGCGCAGGCCCATGCCCACATCCAGTGCTTCTAGGGCATAGTCGCCACCCGGCACCTGCGCGTCCTCACCCAGGCAATAGTAGCCGAGCAGTGTGCCTGCCTCGTCGTAGATAGCGGTGTAGGCGTAGGCAGGGTCGAGGTAGCCGCTGACATCGGCGGGGTCGCCGTCGTCGTAGAGGCTGTACTCGCCGCCATAACGCCAGGCGGTAATCGCCAGGGCAGCGGCCTCGTTCATCGGCCTGAAGGTCGGCTTCATGGCTGGCCCTCGTGCCACCTGTGCAGCAAGTCGGCCTCGCGCTCTGCCGCCAGCCCCACCCGCCACTGGTAGTCGGCGGGGCGCGTGCCAGCCCAGGCTAGCGTGTCGCGGATCGTCTCGGCTAGCGGGCGGAAGCTGAGGCCGTCGTCGGTAGCCTTTTCGATGTTGGTAGCCATGATCCCAGCGAACTCGTGGTCGCTCCAGACGGGCAGGTTACGCAGCTCGTCTAGCCCCTGCGCCTCCAGGAAGGCAGCATCCGTCCAGGTAAAGGTGGCATCGCTGCCGCTGACCGCCCTACATTGCTCGAACAGGCCGCGCACGGTTAGAGCGGTGGCAGGGCCAGTAGCATTGTACTCGCCGGTCTTGCGCTGCTCGGCCATGCGGATGATCCAGGCGGCTAGGTCGCGGGCATCGATCAACTGGCAGGGTATCTCTGGCTGGTCGGGGCAGAGGACTTCGCCACCCCGTGCAATGCGGACGGGCCAGTAGATGAAGCGGTCGGTTGGGTCGTAGGGGCCGACGATCAGGCCGGGCCGCACGTTCAGCACCCGCCCCGGCAACCCGGCCTCCGCCGCCTGCTCGCAGAGAGCCTTCAGGGGGCCATAGGTTTCGCCGTTAATCTCCTCCACGCTGCTATCTTCCAGTTCGCCCACCGCGTCGGTCTCGTCCAGGTTGCGGATGCTGGGGTCGGCGTAGACCGAGATCGAGGAGATGAAGGTGTAGTGTTCGATCTGGTCATGCAAGGCGGCGACTGCGGCGCCAACCAGGCGCGGCACGTAGCCGCTGGTGTCCACCGCCACGTCCCATCGCCCACCCTGCAATGCCGCCAGGTTGCTGTCACGGTCGCCACGTAGTGACAGCACGCCGGTGGCAGGGCTGGGATCGCTCAGGCCCCGGTTGAAGGTGGTAACATCGTGGCCGCCTGCCTGCGCCGCTGCGACCAGGTGGCGACCGAGGAAGCGGCTGCCACCGAGGATTAGTATCTTCACGCTCATGCTCCTGCCAGATTGTTGGCTCGTTACCCTCATTATACCAGATAGCGTGAACAGTTACGCCTTACCCGCTTGCCAAAAGCCGCGCCAGAGGCTACAATATCGCGCAGGGATGCAGAGGAGGGTGTGACACGTGAGCGTAGTAGAGTATAGCCTGGTCGGTGGTTTGCTGTTGTTGTTGGGCGGCTTGCTGCTGCTCAATTGGCGGGTGAACGGGCTGGTGGCGGCGCGGCGCACGCTGACGCGCGGCTTGAGCGGCAGCCAGCGGATGACAATGGAGGACTTGATCGCCTCCCAGAGTGTGCGGATCGCCCAGTTGGAGGCCAGCCTCGCGCAGGCGACCGCCACCCAGACCCTCCTTGCCGCTCGCCTCGACACGACAGAGCAGGCCGGGCGCAAGGCATTGCAGCGGGTCGGCTTCGTGCGCTACAACCCTTTCGGCGACACTGGTGGCGACCAGAGCTTCGCTATCGCCCTGACCGACGCGACTGGCAACGGCGTGCTGCTAAACAGCATCTACTCTCGCGCCAACATCCGCTTCTACGCCAAGCCGCTGAAGCAGGGCGCGAGCAGCTACACCCTCTCCACCGAGGAGGCGGAAGCGATCAAGCTGGCGGCGGCTTAGTGGTCGGCGGCTACCACTCTCCTTCGTCAGCCTGTACCGCCACCATCAATTGCTCAATGCTCACCATGCCGTCCTCCTCTGAAAGTAATGACATTACAGCAGAAAATCTATTCCTATCTACGCCAGGCCTGGTTTAGCGGCCAGACGGCGTTCGCCCCGGCCACCAGGCGGGTGCTAGCTTGCGGCCCCAGAGCGTACACTCCCACCCCCTGCGGCCCCTTGCCCGCCGCCAGCACCGTCCAGGCGTTCAGCAGGGTTAGAGGATAATCCTGCCAGCGCAAGTCGGGCGCGAGGTCGAGTAGCGGGCGGGCAGGTAGTGCGCCCCAGATCACCTGCGCCTGGTAGCGGCTGCCTACGTAGGCGTAGTAGTAGAAACCACCGGGCAAGAAACCGCCACTGCCGATGTGCGCGTCGTCGAGGGTAAGCTGGCGCACGAGGCTGCCGCCCCGGTCGTAGAGGTAGAGGTCGCTCTGGCGCGATTCGCCGCTGAGACCGACCTGGTAGGTAGCAGGGCGGCTAACCATGATCTGCTGTCCTGTAGGGCCGAACCTGACTGCCGCTGGGCTGCCGAAGGGGGTGCCAGGGGCGGTAGTCACCATCTGCGTCGGCCAGGTTTGCCCGTTGCTAAGGTCATGCAGGTAGAAGGTGGGCGGGCCACCGTCGTCCAGCTTGAATAGCACCAGGCTACCATCGGGGCTGAGCAGGGGATCGATCACCTCGGTGCTGAAGCCAGTGGCGGTGATGTCAGGCAGAGTGTAGAGGCTGCGCCCACCACTGCCGTCGCTGTTGATCGCTAGCAGGGCGGGCTTGCTGTCGCGGTAGCTAACCAGCAGCAGTTGCCGCCCGCCGTCGGCCAGCAGCAGGCGGTTGACCGTCTCACGCACCCAGCGCACGGCACCGTACTGGCCGAGTTCGCCAATTGGCTCGTAGTTGATCAGCATTGTGCCATTGAAGCCGTACCGCCGCTCCGCACTGCTGTAGTAGAGGAGGCGGTCGTCGAAGCGGGGTTGAGCGACGATCTGGGCTGCCGCCACCGTTTGTAGCACGCCATTGCTGGGGTAGAAGCAGTAGAGACGGCGCAGGCTGGCTTGCGCTCGTGGCCCCCCGCCGAAGCC
>JBBROH010000007.1:0-48486 GCA_038229595.1 Chloroflexia bacterium
CCACAGTAGTCATCGCCGCCAGCCCAACAACGCTGGCGGTTCTCATTCCCACCACCACCACCGCCACTGCCACTGCCGCCGCTGCTACTGCCCTAACGACCGTTGCGCTAACCGCCGCGCCGACCTCCGCCAGCGAGCCGCCAACCGCTACTGGGCTGGCAACCACTGTGGTGCAGGCAGGCGGCACCGAAGTAGCCACTGCCAGCAGCGTGCCACCAACCAGCGCAGCCAGCCTGCAGCCAACCGCCAGCAATCCAGTTAGCAGCCCAGTAGCCAGCTACCCGGCGGTGTTGGCCCCGAAGACCGTTGCGCTGGGCGGGCGACGCTACCCAGTGGCGGCCAGCGTCTATCTTGCCGACTGGCAGCCGGGTGGCGAGGTAAACGAGGCAGTCTGGGCGCAACGCTCGGTCGCCCCCTACGTGCTGGGCATCCCCTACAGCCCCAGCAACGCTGCCGTCTTCAGCGCAGCAAAGGTAGGTGACAGCATCAGCCTGCGGACGAGCGACGATGCACTAGCTCTCTACCAACTCAGCGAGAGCAGACGGGTGCCAACCAACGACCTCAGTGCGTTGCAGGCGACCGCTCCCGGCCTCGTACTGCTGCTGATCGGCGACCCAGCAACCGACCGCCTTATGCTGCGCGCCCTGCCAACCAGCGGGCAGTAGAGGCCGCTAGCTACGCTGAAAGACCGATTTTAGAGCCAAAACCTTTGACAGCCGGGGCTGAAGTGGGTTATAATACGCACGCGATGGGCTATCGTCTAACGGCAGGACGGCTGATTCTGGATCAGTAAGTTGGGGTTCGAATCCCTGTAGCCCAGCCAATCCATACCCTTCTAGCTTCCCTCTGGGGAAGGGTCGGGGCCAGAGCCGCACATTCGGGTATCGTCTAACGGCAGGACGGCTGACTTTGGATCAGTAAGTTGGGGTTCGAATCCCTGTACCCGAGCCATCCTTGCACTGGCAGGCGTTTTCTTGTATAATTGCAGCGCACAAGCACGTACCGCTGCGAGGCGGCATGGTGGGGAGCAGGATGGCTGCTGGCCGCGAGGCTAGAGGAAAGTCCGGGCTACACAGAGCAGGGTGCCTGGTGAAGAACCAGGGCAGCGGTGGGCAACCGCCGTTGACAGTCCAAATTGGCGTTCAGCCGCGAGGTTGGGCGAGAGCAACAGAGACAACCGCCGCTAGCCTGGTGCGAACTGGACTGGTGGAGTGAAAAGGGTAATCCTCCCTGTAGCAATCTCCGAGACGACCGCAAAAGTCGGTGGCTCGCCGAGTCGGTCGAAAGTCGAGAGCAGCCCTGGAAGCGATGAAGGGGCTGGCCCGCCTGCAACGGGTCAAGATAGATGGTCATCTAGAACAAAATCCGGCTTACTCGCTCTCTATCATCGGTGCTAAGTATCGTCGGCAGGTCGCAAAGCTCAATATGGTGGTCGTAGCTCAATGGCAGAGCACCTGATTGTGGATCAGGACGTTGCGGGTTCGAGCCCCGTCGATCACCCCCTCTGAGAGGTAGCTTAACTGGCTGCCTCTCCTCTTTTGGCCCACCCAGCACGCAAAAAGGACGCTAAATGCGTCCTTTCGTTGTCGGCTATCATGCTGTGGCTAAACTGGGAAGTGCATCAAGGCAAGGCTGCGGTAGCTGTCGGCCTTGTCAGGGCGCAGGCTAAGGATGCGGGCGCGTTCTAGCGGTGGCACGTTGAAGCCAGCAGCAGCGAAGAGCGGGGCCGGGCGCAACTGGCCGGGGCTGCTGACGCTCAGGCGCGAGCGGATTAGCGAGCGGTTGATGTAAGCGACCGCGCACTCTGGGTCGAGGCGGACTGCCTGATCGTAGTCGCTCATAGCCTTGCTACTCTGGCCCATACTGTGATAGAGGTCAGCACGGTTGACGTAGGCCGCAACCAGGTGGCGGTCGAGCGCAATCGCCTGCTCGTAGTCGGCCCTCGCCATCTCTGGCTGACGCAGCAGGGCGTAGATGTAGCCCCGGTTGTTGTAGGCCGTGGCATAACCTGGCTCAATCGAAATAGCAGTGCTGAAGTCCGCAAAGGCATAGTCGAGGTCGCAGCGCGCCTCCTGGGCAATGCCACGCTTGTTGTAGGGTAGGGCAGTATGGGGGGCGAGGCCAACCATGCGGTCGCAGTCGGCCAGTGTGTAGGCATACTGGCCCAGCAGGTAGTGGCAGTCTGCCCGCTGGTCATAGTAGTCAAGCGCGCAGGGGTTAGCACCGAGTGCGCGAGTGTAGCAGTAGATCGCCTGCTCGTAGTCGTCCGCACGTATAGCGGCTTCGGCTTTCGCCTGCCAGCTCTCGGCCTGGCTAGTAAACATCTTAACTGTATCCATGCATACCATTGGCACAAACCCCATCGTTAACATGATTGTTGTAGCTTCGTTGTTAGCCCCCACCTGGATGCTTGTATCATAACACAGAAAGGGCGACTCGTCTGTAAACTTTTTGACATATATCTAACTTCTTGTTATCTTCGGCGTTTAGCGGGCGATCCAGATAAGGCGCAACCTGTTTGGTTGGTGATCCAACTATAGCACGATTCGTACCACCTTGTCTAGTAAGCGGAGAGGCAGAGAGGCGCGCCAGTAGCGTACCCGAACTACCCACAAACGTGCTATAATGGGCCAGAGGAGGTGAGCATGACCGACAAAGAGCGTTACCAGCTTGCAGTGGGCGACGAGCAATACACGGTGGAACGCTGGCCTGCGGAGAACTTTCGCGGCTGGCACGTCCAGATTAGCGGTGGCGGCCTGGCTCTGCCTATCGAGAGCCTGGTAGACAATCCCAGCCTGGTTGAGGATTACGGCTTCCAGATGGTCAGCACCGTAGCGGTAGGCGACAGCGGCTTGTGGAGCGAAGTGGTAGCCGATTTGCTGCATGACCGCAGCCTCGGCCTCAAATAAGGAGGAACAAGTGCAGATCAATTTCTACCTGCCCAGGCGGGCGATAGTTGGCGGGCTAGCAGTGCTGATGCTAACCTTGATGCTGGTGGGGGGCGGCAGCACGCTGGCCCAGAACAACAGCCGCACCTTCCCAGAGACGGGCAAGACGGTTAGTGGCCGCTTCCTGCAATACTGGAGCGAAAATGGCGGCCTGCGCCAACAGGGCTATCCGATCAGCGACCCGATCAACGAGGTCTCCGACCTGAATGGACAGTCTTACACCGTGCAGTACTTCGAGCGCGCCGAGTTCGAAGCCCACCCGGAGAACGCAGCCCCTAACGACGTACTCCTCAGCCAGCTTGGTACCTTCCGCTATCGGGCGAAGTACAGCGGTGGCGGGCAGCCTCAGCCTACTGCCCCCGCAACTGCCACCACCAGCACCCTGGCAGTTAGCTTGGTGATCGCCTATAGCAACGTCTCACGAGGCGACCAGCAGGAGATGACGGTCAACACCACGCCGGGGGCGAAGGTCGAAGTAAGCTGCTCCTACACTGGTGGCAGGCTGGCAACGGGCTGCATCAACCGCAGTGGCGGCTTTGCCAATGCGAATGGCAACTATGATATCAACTGGACGATTGAGGCGGACGCGCCGCTTGGCCCGGTAATCGTGGACATCTTGGTGTCTAAAGACAGCAAAACAGCGGGCGCACGCGGCAAGTTCGCCATCCGCTAACCGCCAGCCCACTAGCCCCTCTCGCCACTCTAGGTGGGGGAGGGGCTTTTTGCCGCCTGTACAGCAGCTTGCCTTTGCTGGTACAATGGGGCAGCAACAGGAGGGTTGGTGCAGATGAGCGTAGCAGCAGATGAGGATGCAGGGCTGAGGGTGGGTGAGCAGGTGAAGGATGAGGCGAAGGAGTTGCCGCCGCTACAGTCGTGGCAGGTGGTGGCGGCCCTGTTCCTGTTCGTCTCCTTTGTCGAGGCGTTCGTGGTCAGCCACATGGTTAGCTCGTTCCTGCCGCTCTACCTGGAGCAGTTGGGGGTGGCGCGGGCCGATGTGCCGCGTTACACCGGCTTTGTCACCCCGCTCGTGTTCATCGTCGGGCTGCCGCTGATCCCCTTCTGGAGCGTCTGGGCCGACCGCTTCAGCCGCAAGCTGGTGATCGCCCGCAGCGCATATGTTGAGGCGTTGGTCTTCCTTTGCATCGCCAGCAGCCAGAACGTCTGGCAACTGGCGATCAGCATCTCCCTCAGTGGGCTACAACTGGGCAACAGTGGGGTAATGCTGGCGGCACTGCGTTCAGTAACACCAAAGGCGCGGGTGGGCTTTGCCCTGTCAGTGCTGGGGCTGGCGGGGCCGCTCGGCTTCGCGGTTGGCCCCGCCCTCGGCGGCCTGCTCCTCAGCAACAAGCTGCTGGACTACCGTGGCCTCTACCTGCTCGACGCAGCCCTATCGCTGCTGGCAGGCGTGGTGGTTAGCCTCGGCTTCCGCGAAAGGCGGCGGCTGGTCAAGGTGGAGGGGCGCATCCTCAACGAGGCCTGGGCGGCCCTAAAGAGCATCGTCACCTTGCGCTTCACCCTGATCATCTTCGCCATCTTCAGCCTGCTCAACTTCGCCCAGATCACAGCGCGGGCCTACCTGCCCCTGCTCGTGCAGCGCGCCAACCCCAACCCGGCTAACGAGGCCAGTGCTATCGGCTTCGTCGTCGGCACCGCTGCGCTGGTGGGCGTGCTGTTCACCCCCCTAACCGGCTGGCTGGGTGATCGCCTCGGCTATCGGCCCGTACTGGGGGCTTCGCTAGCCCTGGTTGCGCTCAGTATTGCGCTGCTGCCTTTTGCACCCACCCTGTGGCTGCTAGCGGGCTGCTCTGTCCTCTTTGGCGCAGCGGGTAGCACGGCAGCTAGCATGGTCTACGCTCTGCTAGCCACCGAGACCCCAGAGGAACGCCGCTCCTCGACCCTCAACCTCGTCTACGTGCCGGTCTACATTGGCGGTATCGTCGGCCCAGTCCTGGCAGCAACCATGGTCGGCTTCGGGCTGACCGCCGTGCTGCTGGTCTGCGCGGCAGGCGCGGCAGCCACCCTCCTGCTCTGGGCGCGCATCCGCCAGAAGCGGGGGGCTTAAGGCAGCCCGCCCACTGAGCCTTCAGCCGCCGCTTTTTCCTCTACGCAGATGTACATCATTGGCTGGTTGCCGACGCGGGTGAGGATGATAGTGCGGCTGTGCGGGCCAGAGAGCTTCAGCCGCTTGCGGAGGTCGTCGGGGTCTATGTCCAGGCCGCGCTTCTTAATCTCGGCAACGCCGACGTGCAGTTCGCGCAATCTGGCAGTCAGCCGCTTGAGGCTGTAAGGGGCTGCCTCCTCTACGGCGAAGGCGCGCACTCCGGCTAGCAGGCGGTCGCCACTGAGGTAGGCGATCAGCGGCTCTAGCTGCCAAAGGCCATGCTGGTGGGCGTAGTGGCGGACGAGGCCAGCCCGGATGATTGCCCCGTCTGGCTCGTACAGGTAACGACCGACTGGCCCCACTGGGCAGTCGGCGGGCGCGTCTGCATCGGTGAAGGAGATGGACGTTTGCAGGCAGAGGTTGGGGCTGGCAGTGAGGATGGTAGCCCGGCGGCGCACTCCAGTGGTTGCCAAACCGCCTGTCCACAGCACCGCTTCCTTCACCTCGCCGTTGAGTGAGACGATCTCTACTTCGTCCACCCAGGCAAGCTGCTCGTAGTTGATCCCCGGTGCGACCTTCAGCCCCACCGCCATTCCGCGATATGTGGACACGAGGGCGGCAAGGGGTGGGTTGTAGTCGCTGGGGGCGAAGATGCGCCGTTCGCCGCTGCGCCTACCAGGGTCAGCAAAAACTGCGTCCAGATCACTCAGCTTGAGCGGTAGCCGCAACGCATCGGCCTGGATCGGCAGGGCGGCCAGACCGTAGGCGGCCAGGTTGTGGCGGGCAAGTCGCAGGCGGGTGTGGTCAAGATCGCAGGCGTAGAGGATAGCAGCCTGCGCCCCGATAGCCAGGCTGTCGCCACCGATGCCGCAGGTGAGGTCGGCCACCCGCAGGCCAGCGAAGCGGCTGGCCCGATGCTGGCCCACCACTTCGCTGGTCGCCTGTTGCAAAGCTGCGTCGCTAAAGAGCATCTGCGCGGCCCGGCTGAACTTTGCAGCGGCCCGACGGCGCAAACTGGCCTGCTCCAACACCGCCGCTGCAAGGTTGGCAGGCAGGCCGTCCCGCAACTTTGCCAGGTCAGACAGACGGCTGGCAGCGGTCAGGGGCAGGCGGTCAGCAGTCGCCAGCCAACCCTGTCCGCCAGCACCGAGCAGGAAAGCGACTGCTGCTGCGTCAGGTTCGTACATTATTGCAGCGAACCAAGCACCTTAATGCCGTTGAGCGCCATGTGGTAGAGGAACAGGTGGTGCATGAGGTTGCCGTCGTGGGGCAATGCGCCAATACCCTGAGCGACCGCCACCGGCAGATCGTAGGTTTCGACCATGTTGGCGGGCAGGTAGAGCTTGACCGGCTCCATGTTGCCCTGGTTGGCCCGCAGCCGCACATACATCGCCATCTGGTACACGCAGAGGTCGGTGCAGTCGCCAACGATGATGAAGTTGGTTACTTCGGGATGTTCGCGCAGCCAACCCTCGAAGCTAGTGCCAATCGCAACGTTGAGGTTGTTCTTTGGCACGGTGACAAACAGATCGGCGAAGGGCAGGCTGGCGAGTTCGGCGATGTTGTCCGCCTCATCCGTCCCCACGATGCAGTGCGGGCCATACTGGTGGAACTCGGTGGCCTGGGGGTGGTGTGCGTCCTGGGCAAGGACGAAGTGGCGCACGCCGAGGTTGTAGGCGTTCTGGAACAGGCCGACTACGGCTGGCACCAACCCGGCGATCCGTGGGCTGGCGAGGTTGCCGCGATAGCAGAAGCCTACTACCATGTCGGCAGAGAGGATCGCCACGCTCTCTGGGCGCAGGTTGTGGTCGCTCATCAGGGTGCTGAGGTCAAGCTGGGGCAGGCTGGCCTCCCACTCCATCAACCAGTTGAAGAAGGGGCGGCTCTCCTCAATCAGGCGGCTGGCCGGGTCGATCATGGTCAGCGGGTTAACCTCTGGCATGGTGGCAGGCGTGCCTACTTCGGGCGCAGGGCTTAGCATATCATCGTTCATCGTAGTTTCCTTCTAGTCCACTCTGGACTTGTCTTTGTAACGAAAGAGGCGGGCCGGGCGGTGGGTGCCAATCATCCGCTTCTTGCCGGTCTCCAACAGGGGGCTGGGGTCGTTCGCCAGGGGGCTGCCGTCGCGGGCGTAGCGCGGCTCCATCTTCTTGCGAAAGTTGCGTTTGTCGAGCGGGCGATGGAGGATGATCTCGTGGTAGCGTTGCAGTTCGCTGAGGCTAAACTCCTCTGGTAGCAGTTCACTGACGATGTTGGTGTAGTCGAGCTTGCCGCGCAAGCGGGTGAGCGCGTAGTCGAGGATGCGAGCGTGGTCGAAGGCAAGGTCGGGCAGGTCGTACATACTGAACCACTGCACGGCTTGCGCGTCGGTGGTGGCCCGTAGCTGCTGCCCGCGCAACAGGTCGGTGCTGACCAGCGCGAAGTAGGTGACGGTGATCACGCGGGAGCGCGGGTCGCGGTTTGGCTCGCCGAAGGTATATAGCTGTTCGAGGTAGACCCCACGCAGCCCCGTTTCCTCCTCCAACTCGCGGCGGGCGGCGGCCAACAAGTCTTCATCTATGTGGACGAAGCCACCGGGGATCGCCCACACCCCCCGGAAGGGTTCGGCCTTGCGCTGCACCAGCAGCACCTTGAGGTCGTCGGCTATGATGGTGAAGATCACCACGTCAACCGTCACTGATGGCCGTGGGTAGCGGCTTAGATCGTGCTTCTCCGCCTGCGGACTTTCTTTGGTCATCTCCACTCCTTAGTGTTATCTAGACACTATTATAGCATGGTGAGAAGGCAATGTCAAGAGTTTGGTGACAATTGTAGCATCCGCGTTGCCGATTGGCAAAACCTGCCAGCCAGCAGCCACGCACCCCTTGTAGCCACCCTTGCCGCTAGCTATGGGTGCAGGTTTGCCCTTATAATAGTCTATGAACACGACCGAGAGCGCAGCAGAGCTAGAGCAGGGGCCATGACCCTGGTACTTGGGCGGCTAGACCTGCGCCAACTGGTGGTCAGTGCATCGCAGGGAAAGTGCGGAGCAGTACGCGCTCGACTGCACCTGGCAGCGGTAGGGGCGCGCATGGTTGGTGGTTTGCAGGCAATCGGAGCTGCCAAGCTCATCTCCTTCCTCGCCCTACCAACTTACGCTGCTTTCTTCCTGGTCAACGCTCTGCGCTAGAAGTACCCTTGCCTTTTAGCAAGGTGTTGCTATCGTAGGTAGACCAAGACAGGGAGGGCCGAAGACGATGCAGGTCAGAGTGGTGGGTCAGCCGGGAGGTACTGGCGGGGTGGTGATCTTCGCTGGCGACAACTACCTGCCGATGTATGTGCAGGGGGTGCGCGGCGGCTCGCCGCTGCTGGCGGGGCTGGCCCTGCTGCCAATCTCCCTCGGCTGGCTGACTGGGGCGACGATCAGCGGACGGCTGTTGCTGCGCTAGGGTTATCATCCGCTGCTGATCGCAGGCAGTGTCCTGCTACTGATCGGCGCAACCCTGTTCTCCCTGCTCGTTCTGGATAGCAGCGTGCCGTACTTCCTCGCGGCGGCCCTGGTGATCGGCCTCGGCTTTGGCACGACCGTAACGGTGACGATCATCGCCATACAGAACGGCGTGGCTGCTCAGCAACGCGGCACCGCCACCGGGCTGGCCCAGTTTGCCTACAACATGGGCGGCAGCCTCGGCCTCAGCCTGATCGGTATCCTGCTCAACAGCAGCGTCCGCGACCAGATCGCAGCGGCAGCCAGTCGCGACCCGCAGCTAGCGGTGGCGGGCAAGCTGGACGTAAACAGCATCCTCGACCCCAGCATATTCGGCAAGCTGGCAGGCACCACCCAGGCGGTGCTGCAAGGCGCACTGTTCGATGGCCTGCACCTGATCCTGATCGTTGAGGGGGGAGTCGCGCTCCTTGCCTTGCTGGTGCTGCTCACCTTCCCCCGGCAGCGGGCTGACGCGGACTAGCTTTGCCGCAGGGGGCTGCAACTCTCACCATCCTCTCATCCGCCTGGCCCTATTTGGCTAGTGCCTGACAGTACCCCCGTATCCGTGATTTATCTCCCAAGTTTGGTATAATCAGCCTAAATGCGAGACGATGTTACGATCAGGTGCAGAGTAGAATGAGGGGATAGCTAAATGCAGGTAATTCGCAAGCGATGGTGGCAACTACTAGTTGCGGTGGCGGTGGTGGCCGTGCTGGTGTTGGTGCTGAAGCCGTTCGGTGGGCAGGCGAGCGCGCCAGTCTACCAGCTTGAGACGGTCAAGCGCGCTGACTTGCTGGCGACGGTGGACTCTAGCGGCACAGTGCAGCCGGGAGCGGATGTGGCCGTCACCTTCCAGGCGGCAGGGCAGGTAGTAGAGATCAAGGTGCAGAACGGGCAGCGGGTGAAGAAGGGCGAGTTGCTGGCCCGGATCGATGCGCGGGAGCTAACCTTGCAGAACGCGCAGGCTCAGGCGGCTTTGCGGCAGGCGCAGGCTAACCTCACTCGCCTGCAAGGGGGGGCCAGCGCGAAGGATATCGCCAACGCGCAATCGCAACTGGCAGCAGCCCAGGCGAAGTTCGCGGCGGTCAAGAGCGGCACTGCCAGCACCCAGGACGTAGCCGCAGCCCAGGCTGCCCTCGACTCGGCGCGGGCCAGCTACAACAAGGTTAAGGCTGGCGCAACCACCCAAGACGTGGCGGCGGTGCAGGCCCAACTCGATCAGGCGCGGGCTAACTACAACAAGGTTAAGGCTGGCGCAGGGGTGCAGGATGTGGCCGCTGCCCAGGCCCAGGTCAACCAGGCGCAGGCTCAACTCGATAAGCTGAAGCGGGGAGCGCGGGCAGAGGACGTAGCCGCTGCCCAGGCTCAGGTCGATCAGGCACAAGCCAATCTCACCCGCTTGAAGCAGCCGCCCAGCCCTGCTGACCTCACCTCGGCGCAGGCGGCCCTCGACTCGGCGCAGAAGAACTACGAGCGGGTGCAGGCTGGCCCCGATGCGGGGACGATCAGCGCGGCCCAGGCGCGAGTGGCGACAGCGCAGGCTAACCTCGACAGCACACGAGCTAGTGCGGAGAACAACATCAAGGCAGCGGTTGCCAGCCGCGACCAGGCTGACAACGCCTTGCGTAACGCGCAGGCCCAACGCGAAGACGCTTACCGCCAGACGCACGATGGTAATGGCAACTTCAAGGATGACCCGGTGAACCAGCCCAACTATTGGAAGGGCATCTACGACCAGGCTTTGCGCGCCGAGCAGGACGCGACCAGCAACCAGGCGAAGGCGGCCAGCGCATACGACGCGGCGATCCAGGCGCAGAAGGCCAGTCTGGAGCAGGCGCAGGCACAGTTGGCCGACGCGAAGAAGCAGTTGACCGAACTCCAGGTTGGCCCCACCGCCGCCGCTCTCGCTGCTGCCCAGGCCCAGGTCGATCAGGCAAAGGCTGCTCTGGACAAGCTGACGCGTGGGCCGGGCAAGGACGACCTGGCGGCGGCTCAAGCCCAGATCGATCAGGCGCAAGCCAGCCTCAACAAGGTGAAAGCTGGCCCGACCCAGGACGACCTGGCGGCGGCGCAGGCTCAGGTCGATCAGGCAGCGGCGAACCTTGCCAAGCTGAAGGCTGGCCCAACCCAGAACGACCTCGCAGCGGCGCAGGCTCAGGTCGATCAGGCGGCGGCCAACCTCGCTAAGCTGAAGACTGGCCCAACCCAGGCTGACCTCACAGCGGCCCAGGCCCAGGTCGATCAGGCGGTTGCCAACCTCGACAAGGTGAAGCGTGGCGGCAGCGACAGCGACGTAACTCAGGCCCAAGCGCAGGTCGATCAGGCACAAAATACACTCAACGATCTGCTCAAGGGGGCGAAGGTAGAGGATTTGGCAGTCTCGCAGGCGGCCCTCGATCAGGCGCAGGCCAGTGCTGACCTCGCAGCCCTGCGCCTCACCTACGCCACCCTGACGGCTCCCTTTGATGGCATTGTAGCCCAGGCTCCGCTCAGCCTCGGCCAGAATGTTGGTCTCAACACCCTGGCGTTCACCGTGATTGACGACAGCCGCTACCACATTGATGTGTTTGTGGGCGAGAGCGAGATCAGCGGGGTGCAGTCTGGCGCGGATGTCACCGTTACCTTCGACGCGCAGCCCGACGTGAAGCTGATGGGCAAGGTGATCTTCGTTTCGCCGAAGGCCACCACCCAGGCGGGCAACGTGGTTACCTACCTGGTCAGCATTGGTGTACCAGGGGAGGATGCACGCAAGGTAATGCGCCCCGGCCTGACCGCCAACACCTCGGTCGTGCGCGACACCCGCAGTGGGGTGATCGTCATCCCCGCCGCCTTTGTGCGCGCCGAAGACGAGGCAAACGTGGTCTACCTGCTCAAGGATGGCAAGCAGCAGCGCACGGTGATCAAGCTGGGCCTTAGCAACCAGGAGTACACCGAAGTGGTCAGCGGGCTGCAAGAGGGCGATCAGGTGATCAAGAACCCCAGCGTACCGCGCACCAGCCAGGTCAAACTGAACGGTAGTGGAGGGGGCCGCTAATGGCAACTACAGTCGAGCGCAGCAGCCCAGAGCGGGCGAAGCCAGTCGCCAGGCCAGTGATCGAAATCGAGGAACTAACCAAAGTCTACCAGATGGGTGAGCAGGAGGTGCGCGCCCTCAATGGCGTGAGCTTCCAGATTATGGCGGGCGACCTGGTGGCGATCATGGGGCCATCCGGCTCTGGCAAGAGTACGCTGATGAATATGCTGGGCTGCCTGGACACGCCAAGTAGCGGTCGCTACATCCTAGACGGCAACGAGGTCTCCAAGATGGACGACGATGCCCTGGCCGACATTCGCAACAAGAAGATCGGCTTCGTCTTCCAGCAGTTCAACCTGCTCCCCCGCACCAGCGCACTACAGAATGTAGAGATGCCGCTGATGTACGCGGGTGGTGCGGTGGCGGCCCGGCGCAAGCGGGCGTTGGAGGCTCTGGCGGCGGTCGGCCTGCAAGATCGCACCAACCACAAGCCCAGCGAACTGAGCGGCGGCCAGCAGCAGCGCGTCGCTATCGCCCGCGCCCTGGTCAGTGACCCGGCGATCATCCTGGCCGACGAGCCGACCGGCAACCTGGACAGCAAAGCCAGCGTCGAGGTGATGGCGATCTTCCAGCGGCTCAACCAGGAGCGCGGGATCACGGTGATCTTCGTCACCCACGAGCCGGATATTGCCCAGCACACCCGCCGCATTATCCGCATCCGCGACGGCAAGATCGCGGCTGATGAGTTGGTGAAGGGTCAGGTGATCGTGATTTAGCGAGGGCAGCAAAATACCAGGGGAGGTGAGTAGTGGCTAAGGCATCAGCGACGGAGCCGGATGTGCAGTTGATGCGCGAGGCGATTGCCGAAGCAGAGAGGGCGATCCAGCGGTTGGTTAAGAGGCCGTCCACCCCGGTCAAGGGCGTGCTGAACGATGAGGGCAAGAAGTTGCTGGCGAGATCGGTATGCTAAAGGGGTCGGAGCAGAAAGAGACATAGATGAACCTGGTAGAAACAATGCGGATTGCCCTGCGCGCCCTGAACGCGAACAAGTTGCGGGCGGTGCTAACCATGTTGGGCATTATCATCGGCGTAGGCGCGGTGATTGCCCTGCTCGCGGTGGGCAAGGGGGCGCAGAAGAAGCTGCTCGATCAGGTAGGTGGCCTGGGTAGCAACCTGGTGGTTGTCTTGCCCGGCAACCTGAACCAGACCAGCGCGAACAACGTGGCGAAGAATGCGGGCGTGTTGACCGCCGAAGACGGCAAGGCTCTGATCAACAGCAGCGTGCCACACGTGGTTGCCGTCGCCCCCCAGTTCGACCGCTTCGCCCAGATCGTGCGCGGCAAGACAAACATCAACGCCCGTGTGGTTGGCACCACGCCAGACTACGCGCTCGTCCGCAACATGAACCCAACGCAGGGGCAGTGGTTTGGCCGCAAAGAGCTTGAGACGCTGGCGAATGTGGTCATGCTCGGCCCCAACGTCGCTGATAGCCTCTTTCCCGAAGCCCAGAATGGCGAGAACTACGCGGCGGTGATCGGCAAGACGCTACGGATCAACAGTGCCACCTACCGGGTGATCGGGGTGATGGAGAGAAAGGGCAGTGGCATCTTCGGTTCGCCCGACGACTACCTCTACGTGCCACTCAGTAACGCCCAGGTCAAGCTATTCGCCAGCCGTGCTATTGGGGTGTACGGGCGCAACGTCAGCGCGCTCAATGTGCAGCTAGACGACGCTAGCGACCAGGCCCTCAGCGAGGCGATTGAGGGATCGAGCCAGGTGCTACGCCAGCGGCACAAGATTTTGCGCCAGCAGGACGACTTCAGCATCATCACCCAGGCAGAGGTGCTGGGGACGTTGGCAACGATCACCGCCACCCTCACCTTCTTCCTCGGCGCAATCGCAGGCATCAGTCTGCTGGTCGGTGGCATTGGCATCATGAACATCATGCTGGTCAGTGTCACCGAGCGCACGCGGGAGATCGGCCTGCGGAAGGCGGTGGGGGCCAAGCGGCGCGACATCCTCACCCAATTCCTGGTGGAGGCTATCGTCCTCAGCGTGATCGGCGGCGCGATAGGCATCATCCTGGGGATTACTATCGGCAAGCTGGTTGATCTAACTGGCATCATCGAAACTATTGTCTCACCCGACTCGATCATCCTTGCAGTCGGCTTCAGTATCGCCGTCGGCTTGTTCTTCGGCATCTACCCCGCCCGCCGCGCCAGCCGCCTCAACCCCATCGAAGCCCTGCGCTACGAGTAAGGGCAAGAGAGCAGTGAGCTAAAAGGGAGCGGGCCACTGGCTGCGCTCCCTTCATCGTTGACCGTCCCCACAGCAGTTCTACTCCTGGTAGTCACCAGCAAGCATAGCGACGAAGCTGGCGAGGGCTGCCAGGGCAACCCCGAACTCCTTGCGGTCAAAGCTGGTCGCCTGAGGGCTACGGAGACGGGCGATTGCCTTGCCGAAGTACAGAGCGTAGAGGCTGGTCTCAAAAGCCTGATTGAAGTAGTGTTCGTAGCCCAGCGGAGTCCACTGCCAGGGGTGGGGCATCTGCCAGTTGACTGCCCCACTACGAGCCTGGGCTATGTGTGCCGCACTGGTCAAAGCAAAGCCGAAGGCCAGGGCGCGGGCGACCGCCGCTCGGCTAGGCGGGTGGCGATCCAGGTGGTCTGCGATCAGCGCATCTAGCAGGGGTAGATGCAGCGCGTCACCCACAACCGCCGAGGTGTAGTCGAGGCTAGCGCGATAGTTCTGCACCAGCGGATCGCGGCGCAGCTTCTTGATCACGTTGGCACCGATGGGGATCAGCCACCCGCTAACGAAAAAGGTTCCCGCCACTGCCAGCATCGCCCGCCGGTTAGTGGTTCGCCTGCTGTTGCTCTGGCTCATAACCCGCCGACGGCGCGACTCCTGTCTGGTAGCGGGTGAGGCGGCTACCGCTTGCGCTGGGACGGTAGAGGTAGGTGGTCAGTGGGGTTTGTCGCCCACGAACCTGCATCTCTATCCGCCGTTGATAGCCATGGGGCGAGCCAGCCGCCAGCCATACGTCTTCAGTTGCCAACACCGTGTCGGGCAGGGTAAGCTCCTGCAAGCGGCTGGCAACGTTGACCGCATCGCCGATATGGGTGCGGTCGGTGCGCGTACTATCGCCGATATTACCCAGGATTACGCTACCTTTGGCGAGACCAACCCGCGTCTGCAATGTCGGTCGCCCTTGCTCCTGCTGGTTGCGGTTGAAGGCCGCGTTGGCGGTCAGCAGTGCCTCTGCGACCAGCAGAGCGGAACGCGGGTCGTCGAAGACCACCATCATGCTGTCACCAATGTACTTGTCGATCTCGCCGCCGTAGGGATAGATCACCTCGGCTAGCAGGTTGAAGTAGTCGTTGAGCAACTGCACAACCTCGATAGCGGGCAGCTTTTCGCTGAGGGTGGTGAAGCGCACAATGTCGCTGAACAGGATCGTCGCCTCGCGCACCTGTGGCTCAATACTGGTGCGCCCCTCGGTGGCCGCCCTGCTGATCGCCGCCCAGGTGCCACCCGCGACGTAGCCACGCAGGAGGTCTTGCAGGCGGCTATTCTCCTGCTGCAATGCGGCCAGTTCGATGTTGGCGGTGTTTAGCTGTTCGTTGCGCTCCTCTAGCTTGCCCAGTACCAGGCGGTTCGCCAACATTTCGCGCTCACGCTGGCGGGCGTAGTTGCTGGCCGTGCGGCTGATCGGGCGGTAGAGCGGTTGGTCGTCAGGCACTAGCTGGCTGGCAGTCAGTGCATCAGCCAGCGTGCGCTCGGCCTGCTCTACCAGGCCGACATCAAACGTCCAGACTGCTTTGAAGCGGCGTTCTTCCTCTGGCAGGTTGAAGCCGCTCACGTCGGTGGCGATCAGGGTGCTGAAGAAGTCAGGGCTATCATAGACGATGAACCACTCGTCAGCCAACGGTGCATCCTCGCGCAGTGGCACGTAGGTCAGGTTAGCGATTGGCGGCAGTTCCACGTCATCAATGCCAAAGACGTAGACGTGGCGGCAGCGGGAGGCCAACCGTCGGTAGCGGTTGACGTGTGGCGGGAAATAGGAGAACTTCTGGAAGCCCGCATAAAAGATTGTGCTATCGGCAGTTTGCAAGGCTCCATCTTCCAGTGCCTTGCTAATCGTCTGCATCGTCCGTTTGCCGCTGACCAGCCATTGCTGCTCGGCTACTTCTCTGCTGATCGTGGGGAAGGATATTGCGTTGACATCTTGCTGAGTTTGCATTTTAGCACCACCTATGACTAGAACATTAGACCGCTATCCAGGCGCGACCACAAGCCACCACGCACACTTGTTCGTATTATACTACATTTCGCGTGCCAAGATTAGCCTCAAAGCGGTTGGATCGACCAGTGGCTATCTTCTTTGGCCGAACCAGATGTAGCTACCCCCACCCATAAGCAAGAGCGATACGCGTTAGCTGCCCTCCTCGGCTTCGATCTCGGCCACTAGCTTGCGGTCAGTGGCCGACAGGTCGGCCCGCGCCAGCAGGTCGGGGCGCAAGGCGCGAGTACGGCGCAACGACTGCCTGCGCCGCCACTTCTCGACCTCGGCATGGTGGCCGCTAAGTAGCACCGGTGGCACGGCCACCCCGCGAAACTCTGGCGGGCGGGTGTAGTGTGGGTATTCTAGCAAGCCAGCCGCGTGCGACTCCTCGTGTGGTGAGGCACTGGCAAGTACGCCGGGGATTAGGCGCGCTACTGCGTCTACGATCACCATTGCGGGCAGTTCACCACCAGTCAACACGTAGTCGCCGATGCTGATTTGGTCGCTGAACAGGGGCATGGCGCGCTCATCCAAGCCCTCATAATGTCCGCAGACCAGGATCAGGCGCGGGTAGGCAGTCAACTCCGCCGCCACCGCCTGGCTGAAGACGCGACCCTGGGGTGACATCAGGATGGTCGGCACGCCCACTTCATCGCCCACGGCCTCCACAGCACGGGTCAGCACATCCACCTTCAGCACCATGCCAGCCCCTCCGCCGTAAGGGTAGTCGTCCACCACCTTGTGCCGCCCCTCCGCCCAGTCGCGGATGTTGTGCAGGCGCAAGTCGAGCAAGCCAGCCTGCACTGCCCGCTTGACGATGCTCTCGCCAAACGGCCCAGCGAACATGGCAGGAAAGAGGGTGAGGATGTCGAAGCGGATGCTCATAGCTGACTTTCTACTGCTCGCCTAAGAGAGCGGCTGGAGGTTCAGAGCCGCGAAGTGAGGTAGACCGCGACGACGATGCCGAGGATCGCCCCAGCAAACACCTGGGTTGGCGTATGGCCGACTAGTTCGCGCAGGCGTTGGCTGTCGGGTGGGCGGCCCCGGCCCATGTCATCAAGTATCTGGTTGAGGATCACCGCCTGCTTGCTGACAGCCAGCCGCACCCCCGCCGCGTCGTACATGACGATGCTGGCGAGAACGACCCCAGCGGCGAACTCTGGCGAACCCAGCCCCTTGTCGTAGCCGAGGCTAGTCGCCAGGCCGCAGACATAGGCGGCGTGCGAACTCGGCCAGCCGCCCGCACTTACCATATAGCGCAAGTCTAGCCGTCGGTTCCGCAACAGGTTGACGATCATCTTGATCATCTGGGCGGCCAGCCAACAAACGCCGGGGATAGTGAGGGTGTGGTTGTTGAGGATTTCGTTCAAGTGCTAGAAGCCAAGACCTTCATCTTCATCCTCATCTTCATCAGTAGGGGTGGGACGGCTAGCGATAGTCAAAGAGTGGCGGTCGCCACTGAGCAGATCGACCTGGTAGAGAGCCGCCTGCTCGCGCACGCTCGTGCCTCTGGCATCTAGCACAGAGACCTGCAACTCTGCCTCCTCCAACAACTGCTGGCAGCGGTCGCCCAACGCATGGATCAGCTTGTAGACCGCGAGTGCGTCCTTCAGGCGTACATCGCTGCGCTCAAGGCGATCCACCAGCGTCTCCATCCTTGCCAGTGCGTCCTCAAAGTCAAGCTGCTCGATATCCTGGGGGCTAGGGTTGGTCATCTTTTTTCCTCATTCCTTGCGCTTCGCCAGCCGCCGGGCAATAAAGCTGCTGCCGCCAAACTCTATCTCGACCATACTGTAGGGGGCAACCTGATCGGCGGTCGTGACGATCTCACCGCTCTGCTGGTTGCGGATGATGGCGTAGCCGCGGGCCAGCACCGCCGTGGGGTCTAGAGCCTTCGCTCGCGCCCGCAGGGTAAGCAGCCGCAGCTTGCCGAGATTGACCGCTCCCTGGAGGCGGTTGGCCGCCCGCGTCGTGTCCTGATCCACGCGCAAGGTGCCATTGGTAAGCAGCTTGCGCAGAGAGAGCCGCTGGCCGCGCAACTGGCTGATCAGCAGCCGACGCTTGCTCGTCTCGTAAGCATCCAGCAAGTAGCCAGCCGCCCCAGCCCGTAGCTCCTGCACGTGTGCTGCGATGTCGCGGAAGTCGGGGCTGACCAACTCCGCTGCCGCCGAGGGGGTGGGGGCGCGCAGGTCGGCCACGTAGTCGATGATCGTGCTGTCGGTCTCATGACCTACGCCACTGACCACTGGCACGCGGCTGGCGAACACGGCGCGGGCCACCCGCTCATCGTTGAAGGCAGCCAAATCCTCGGCAGAGCCACCGCCACGAGCAACAATGATTGCCTCTACCCCTGGCTGGCGGTTCAGTTCGGCAAGGGCAGCGACGATAGCGGCGGGCGCACCCTCCCCTTGCACGATGGTAGGGCTGAGGATCACGCGGGCAAGGGGGTAGCGGCGGCGCAGGATGTTGAGGATGTCCTGGTAAGCGGCGGCCTGAGCCGAGGTGACGATGCCAATCACGCGGGGCTGCGGCGGCAGCGGTCGCTTGCGCTCTAGGGCGAACAACCCCTCTGCTTCCAGCCGCGCCTTCAACTCGTCAAAGGCGAGAGCCAGGCGGCCCACCCCCTCCTCCTGCACCTCATCGGCCACGATCTGCAAGCGGCCCGTCTCGGCGTAGACGCTGACCTCCCCATGCACCACCACCGCCAGGCCGTTGCGCAGGCGGCTGGTCTGCCAGAGGGCGTGCTGACGAAAGAGGACGGCGGCAAGCTGCCCCTCCTCGTCTTTGAGCGAAAAGTAGATGTGGCCTTTGGCCGACTGGCTGTAGTTGCTGACTTCACCCGCGATCCAGATGTCGTTCAGTTCTTCGACATTACTGATCAGCAGTTTGAGGAAGCTGCACACCTCGCCGACGCGAAAAATCTGCATGATTGGGTTTCTCTAGGCTGCATCCTGACCGGAGTCGGGGTCGATCAGCATGAGGGTCTGGCCGTACTCCACTGGCTTGCCGTTCTCGGCTACGAGCCGCACGACCCGTCCGCTGATCTCGGCCTCGATTTCGTTCATCATCTTCATCGCCTCGATCAGGCCAATCGTCTGACCCTTCTCCACCAGCGCACCCTCGGTGACGTAGGGCTTCTCGGTAGGCGAAGAAGAATGGTAGAAGGTACCCACCATCGGGGCGATCAGCGGGCGCAGGTGACTGACCTCTGCTGGGGGGTGGCTGGCGGTTGGCGCAGGGCCGGGCTGGGCAAGCGGAGCATATTGTGGCTGGGCGTACTGTGGCTGGGCGTACTGTGGCTGGGCGTACTGTGGCTGGGCATATTGGGGGCTGGTGGCCCGCTTGATCACCAGCCGCGTGTCACCCTTCGCCAGCTCCAGTTCGGTTACGTCGGTTTTGGTGATCAGGTCGATCAGGGCGCGGGCCTCCGCACTAAGGGCGGCAAAATCGCCCTCAGCCTGCGGCAGGGTGCTTTGTTGATCATGGTCAGGCAAGGAGGCTGCCCCCTTCCCCCGCTAGACGCGGGTAAGGTACTCGCCGGTGCGGGTGTCAATCTTCAGAGTATCGCCTTCGTTGACGAATAGCGGCACGTTGACCGTGAGGCCGGTCTCCAACGTGGCGGGCTTGCGACCGCCGGTAGCAGTGTCGCCCTTCAACCCAGGGTCAGTCTGGCTAACGCGCAGGTTGACCGAGGTGGGCAGTTCCACATCAATCGGCTCCTCGCCGTAGAACAGCACATCCACGCTGTCATTCTCGCGAATGTAGTTCACCGCATCGCCCAGGTTGGCCTCGCTGAGGGGAAACTGATCGTACGTCTCGGTGTTCATGAAGATGCGGCTGTCACCGTCCTCATAGAGGTACTGGGCAGTGACGCGCTCCAGGCGCACATCCTCAAAGCGTTCGCCTGCCATGAAGGTGCGCTCGGTGTTCGAGCCGGTTCGCAGGTTGCGGAACTGGATGCGGATCACCGCGCTGCCACGCCCCTGCTTGTTGTGCTGGTAGTCGAGGATTTTCTGCAACTCGCCGTCTAGGACGATAGTCAGACCCTTACGCAGATCGCCAGTAGTGATCATAAGTAGAACCAATCTCCTTTGCTTGTAGAACCCGGTTTTAGAGAGAGATGACGCTCTGGCGGCTTGCCAGGGTCAGCACTTCGCAATCGTTGTCGCGCACGAGTACGAGGTCTTCGATCCGCACGCCACCCCAGTCGGGCAGGTAGATGCCCGGTTCGATGCTGTTGATTACCCCAGGGGCAAGGATGTCCTGCGACCGACGACGCACCGACGGTGGCTCATGAACCTCCAGCCCGGTGCCATGACCGAGGCCATGACCAAAGAAGTCGCCATAACCTTGCTGGGTGATGTAGTCGCGGGCGATAGCATCCACCGCTTCGCCCGTCAGCCCAGCGTGGCAACCCGCTTCGGCCAGCCGTTGGGCCTCAGCGACGATCTGGTGGATAGTAGCAAACTTCTCGTCCGCCCCACCCAGGCAGATAGTGCGGGTCATATCGGAGCAGTAGCCCGCGTAGAGCGCGCCCATGTCGATCACCAGCGGTTCGCCCGCCTGCACCTCGCGCTCCGAGGGGATGGCGTGCGGCTGTGCGCCGTTCGGCCCAGCCGCCACGATAGTTTGGAAGCTCGGCCCGTCAGCCCCGAAGTCGCGCATTGCCTTCTCGATCTCCCAGGCAATCTGCCGCTCGGTCATGCCAGGGCGGATGGTCGGGGCTACTCGATCAAAGGCGGCATCGGAGAGGGCGATCACTCGCCGCATCAGTTGCAGTTCGGCCGCATCCTTGCAGTAGCGTTGAGCCTCAACCACGCCCTGGGTCGCCACCAGTTCAGTGCCAGGCAGCAGTTCGCCAAGCTGGGCGTAGTAGAGGTGCAGCAGGTGCGCGCTCTCGAAGCCTAGCCGCTTGACCGCTGGTAGCCCAGTCAGCAACTCGACCAGACCATCGCTCATCCGCTTGTCAGTCCGCAGCTTGATCTGCCACGCTCCGCTCAACTCATGGCGGGCCTCCTCTAGATAGCGGAAGTCGGTGAGCAGGCTGGGGGTGCTGTCCTTGTCTACATGGATCAACAGCCAACCAGCGGTGTCCAGCGGCGGCAGGTCAAAGCCAAGATAGCCACTCAAGTAGCGGCGGTTCTGCGGGTGGGAGACAATCAGCGCATCAAGCTGCGCCGTCCTTAGCTGATCACGCAGGGCAGCCAGGCGGCGCGTCAACACCTCGTCGGTGTAGGCAACCGGCAGGGCCACGCTGAAATCGCGGGCATCGGCGATCAACTCAAGCGGCTGGTAAGTACTAGTCAACGGGGGTTGCTCCTGGTGAAGTTCGGCAAAACAGCAGGCCAGCACCCTTGCGGGCAGGACGGGCGCGCTCTATTCTACCACAAAAGCGCAGGTCAGGGCAAACGGATCGCTGAGCGGCAAGCGTGCCTGGTTGGCGCAAGCAGCTAGCAGCTTCGCAAAGGCGGGCAGGCGGATAGAAGCTGGGTGCCAACCAGCCACTGCGTCTGTAAACTGCTTTATAGCGAAGCTACCGAGGCTGGGGTAAAATAGGAGAGTTGCAGGCCTGCCAGGTTCCCTTGCCGAACATGGGGCAGTGGGATCGCGAACCAAATCGTGGCAATCTGCTGTATAATGTTGTGGACACAGGATTGCCCGCCTGTTTATGGACGAAGCACAAGTGGTAGCCTATTTTAACGTAGATGATGGTGGAGTGAACAATGCTTTGTGCGAAGTGCAATACTCTTGCCCCACCGGGCCAACGCTTCTGTGGCGAGTGCGGTAATCTCCTTGCCGCTCCAGTTGCCGAAGGCAACAGCCCGCCGCCACAGGATGAGCGGCGGCAGGTGACGATCCTCTTTGCCGACATTGCGGGCTTCACCGCCCTCTCTGAAGCCCTCGACCCAGAGCAGGTGACCTCGATCATCAACGATTGCTTCGCCGCCCTGGCCGAGCCAGTTGCCCTCTATGGTGGCACGATTGACAAGTATATTGGCGATGAGATGATGGTGCTGTTCGGCGCGCCTACCGCCCACGAGGACGACCCCGCCCGCGCTGTCCATTGCGCCCTTGCCATGATCGAAAGAATTGCCAGCTTTAATATAGCGAAGGGCAACGTCTTGCCGCGCCCGCTCGCCCTACACGTAGGCATAAACAGTGGGCTGGTGGTGGCCGGACAGATGAGTGGGGCGGGGCGGGGCTACACCGTGGTTGGGGATGCGGTGAGCGTGGCCGCTCGGCTAGAGGAGATGTGCGGCTACAACGAGGTGCTAGTTGGTGAGACTACCCGTCAGGCCGCCGCTGACATCTTCGCCTGGGAACGCACTAGTAGTTTGCAGATGCGTGGCAAAGGTGGCGAGATGAGCGTCTACCGCGTGCTGGGGCTGCGTGCGGCTGAGCAGGGCCAGCGCGACGTGCTGCGGGTCGCACTGGTAGGCCGCGAAGAAGAACTGACCGCGCTTGAGCGGCTGGCGCGGGGGCTAGATGAGCAAGGCGGTTTCGCAGCGATCTTTGGCGAGGTGGGCATCGGCAAGAGCCGCCTGCTAGCCGAACTGCGCCAGCGGTTGGACGAGGGTAGCAATGTGCGCTGGGTGGCTGTAGCAGGCCAGCAGGTTGGTCAGCAGTTCGAGTACCAGCCCTGGCGCGAGGCGATCCAGGCGATTTGCCGCCTGGAACTGGGCAATGTCGCCTGGGCGCAATTGCACCTGCGGAGCCTGCTAGAAGACCTGGCGGTGGCCGAGTTGGATGAGACTTATGCCGGATTGGCCCGCTTGCTCGGCATCAGTGGCGAGGGCAGCCACGGCGAGGAGGTGCCGACCCTCACCCGCAGTGTAGAGCGGCTGCTGCGGGCAACGGCAGCCCGCCAACCAATCATCCTCGTTCTCGACGATCTGCACCAGACTGACTACGCGTCACTCGAACTGCTCAAGGCCGTTGCCGCTGCACCAGAGATCAGCGGGCTGCTGCTGGTCGGCAGTTGCCGCTCGGATGGGGGCGCGGGGGAGCAGGCGTTGCGCCGCGCGGTGGCCGTCGCCGAAGGCACCTACCGGGCGCGCAGCCTCGTGTTCCGCTTGCCCGCCCTTAGCAACGCTGAAAGTGTCCGCCTGATCACCGCCCTCTTTGAGGTGGACGGCCTGCCAGAAACGGTGAAGCAGTTGCTTGTAGAGCGGGCGGGTGGCAACCCCCTCTACATCGAAGAAGTGATCCGCAGCCTGATCGATGGCGGCCAGATTCACCAGCTAGTCTACCGCGAGGGGCTAGTCTTCCGCCCCCGTACTGGTCAATTGGTCGAAACCTTGGCGGTGCCACTTTCGCTAGAGGGGGTAATTAGCGCGAGGATCGACCGCCTGCCCGCCCCTGCTCGCCAGGTTTTGCAGGTGGCTGCCGTGCTGGGCCGCCGCTGCGAAGTGCCAGTGCTGGCCCACCTGTTGCAGCGCGAGGGGCAGGAGGTAGACTTGCCGCCGCTGCTGCAAGAGTTGCAGCAACGCGAACTGCTGACCCTCAGCCGGGGCAGCCTCACCTTCCGCCACGTGCTAACCCAGGAGGTGGCCTACAACCGCCTGCTGCTCAACACCCGCAGGCTATACCACCAGACCGCCGCCAACTACTACGCTGCCTTGCCGCTCCCTGTGCCGCTACGCGCCCGTGCTGACCTCGGCAGCCTGTTCGCTACCTTCTACCACCTGACCCAGGCACAGGACTACATGGCAGCCTACGCCCTGACCAACCTCCCCTTGCTGCTGGGCGACCAGCCACTGACCCTTGACACGCTGCTAGATCGCTGGGGCGAGAACGCCAGCCGCCGCACCTTCTACCGCCAACTCGCTCCCCACCTGACTAGCGCGGAGCAGATCGAGGTGCTGACCCGCCTGGGTCGGGCTAGCTACTACCTGGGCGAACTGCGCGATTCGGTCGTAGCCTACGCGGAGGGGCGCAGGCTGGCGGCGGAGCAGGGCGATCTTGCTCATCAGTCCTTCTTCGTCGGCTTGCTGGGCAACACCTATCAGGCGATGGGCGACTACCAGGCCGCCCTCGACTGCTACGACCAGGCACTGCCAGTAGCGGTGCTGCAAGGCGACCGGGGGTTGGAGGGCCGCTGGCTGAACAACATCGGCGTGATCTACATAAACAGCGGGCAGAAGGAGCGGGCCGAACTATACTTCCAGCAAGCCCTGGCTATCGCCCGCGAAATCGGCGACCGCCGTGCAGAGGGGATGCGCCTGGGCAACCTAAGCATCGTTTACAAAGGCAGCAACAATGAGCAGGCGATTGCTGCCGCCTTTGCTGCCCTGACGATCATGCGCGAGCTGGGCGACCGCCGCGCCGAAGCGATCTGGCTCGGCAACCTGGGCAACTGCTACAATGAGGTTGGTGACAAGATACAGCAAGCCCAGTACCTTGAACAGGCAGTCAGCCTGGCCCGCAAAGTAGGCGACCAGCAGACGGAGAGCCGCTTCCTAGCTAACCTGGGCTTGCTGTACTGCCATCTGGGACGCACCAGCGAAGCCCATGACCACCTGAACCAGAGTCTGATCATCGCTCTGCGGATTGCGGATCGCTCTGGCGAAGCGATAGCTCGCGGCTACCTGGGTCTCACCGCCCAGACCGAGGGTGATCTTGCCCAAGCCGAAGACTACCTGCGGCAGGGAGCGGCGATAGCAACCGAAAACGGCGATCACTATTACTCGGCGCGCTTCCTGGTCGAGCTAGCTGGGGTGCTGCTCACGATGGGGCGGGTGGAGGAGGCGCAGGTTACGCTGCAACAGGTAGCAGATGACGATCAGCAGAACGAGCAGTCGCTGACCAGCCTGGTGCAGAGCCTCCAGGCCCGCATTGCTGCGAGAGGAGGCAGAGTAGTGGAGGCTCGCGCGTGGGTAGAAGCAGCAAAGAACGGACGAGGTGGCTTGCGTGAGGAGCAGGCCATGGTCAGCTACAATCTTGCCTGCGCACAAGCCAGGCTTGGCGACTGCGCGGGGGCGGGGGCGATGCTGAACCAGGCAGTAGAGATGCAGCCGCGCTACCAGGCGATCAGCAAGGTTGAGGAGGATTTGGCGGGTTGTCTGCCCTGACCGCTCAACCCCGCTCGAAGCGACGCACGCCCATTGGCCCAGCCACAATCGCTAGAGCAGCCACCCCGACGAACAACCCATGTTCGACCACACCAGTCAGTAGCTTGATCTGCTGGGCTAGCTGGAGCGGGTCGGGGATCGCGCTGAAGCGGCAGTCCAGCACGTAATTGCCGCCGTCGGTGATGTAGGGCTGGGCGGTCGCTTGCTGGCCTGGGGTGGCAGGTCGCAGCACAGGTTCGCAGCCCATCGCGCGTAGCAGGCCTGCTACATACTGCCAGCCGAAGGGGATCACCTCGACGGGCAGCGGCAGGTGGGTGCCGAGGGCGGCCACCAACTTGCCCTCATCCGCGATAATCACTTCGCGGTCAGTAGAGGCGGCTACTAGCTTCTCGCGCAGCAACGCCCCACCACGTCCCTTGACCAGGGTGAGGCTGGGCAGCAGGATTTCGTCAGCTCCATCAATGGTGATGTCCAAGCGTGGCTGCTCGACCAGGCTGGCGAGGGGGATGCCGAGGTCGCGGGCGAGGGTGGCAGTGCGTTCGCTGGTCGGCACGCCCACCACACGCAGGCCCGCCCGCACTCTAGCAGCCAACGGCGCAAGCAGCAACTCTGCCGTGCTACCGCTACCCAGGCCGACGGCCATACCATCGGCGATCAACTCCAGGGCAGCGTCTGCCGCTGCTTGCTTTAGCCTGTTAGCCTCTCCGCTCAACTCTAAGCCTCCTGGTCAGGATTGCCCTTCAACAAAGCTACTTGCTGCTCAATCACTGGCAGCGGTGGCAGGTCGTTGGGGCTAGTGCCAATGTAGAGCCAGCGGATCACAGCTTGCTGATCGATCAGCAGGGCCGCCGGGTGAGTGGTCTTGGCTCCGCTGCTGCTGAAGATGCGTGCATCCAGGCCGGTACGAAGCAGACCGTAACTAGTGATTACCGTCAGGTCGCTATCGAGCAGGTAGGGGTAGCTGAGCGGTTCGAGGCGGAAGTAGCTGGCTACAATGTCAGCCCGCTGGTGGGCTATGCCTGCGATCTGTACCCCTTGCCGCTGGAAGCTATGATAATTAGCTTCCAGGGTCTTCATCTGGCTGCGGCAGGTAGGACACCAGGTGCCACGGAAGAAAAAGAGGAGCAGCGAGCCAACCTTGAGCATCTCAGTCAAGTTCTGCGCGTTCCCCTTAAGGTCAGTCAGGGTAAAATCCGGGGCGCGGTCGCCAACATTTAGTCTAGTCTCAGTCTGCGGCATGGTTACTCCTAGTTCTATTAAAGTCAGCCTGTCTGGCCTTTTGCCAGGTTGCTTTGGTGGCCCATGCACCAGGGGCAGCACCCGCTGTTGCCTGCTTAAAGGGTGTACGCTCCAAGCTCAACCCTCCGCCACTGTGTCATCCAGCTGGCGGAGGCCGACCGCGCTCAGTTGCGCGACGATCAACTCTACCGGTGGCAGATCGTTCTTGTCGCTGCTGACGTAGGCCCAGCGGATTATGCCCGCCTGGTCGATCAGGAAGGCAGCGGGATAGGTGGTCTGCGCCCCCATGTGGCTGACGAGCAGCGCACCGAGGGCAAAGCCATGAACCAGCCCATAGCGGGTGATCACTGCCATGTTGGAGTCCAACAAATAGGGGTAGCTGATTGGTTCGAGGCGGAAGTAGCTAGCTACAATGTCGGCCCGCTGGTGCGCCACCCCTGCCAGTTGCAGGCCACGTTGCAAGAGGTCTTCGTAGCTGCGCTCCAATACCCTCATGTAGCTGCGGCACTCGGCGCACCAGGTGCCACGAAAGAAAAAAAGCAGTAGTGGCCCCTGCCGTAGCATCTCCGCCAGGCTGTACTGCCCGCCCTTGAGACTAGGTAGGCTAAAGGCCGGGGCAGGGTCGCCCACCTGCAACTGGGTGTCAACCTGCGGCATGATCTACCTCTGGCGCACCGGCTGGGCGGTCGAAGCCCGCCAGCGCGATCTGCTCGGCGATCTCGTCAGTGTCGGGCCGATCACTAACCTCGCTACCGACATAGAGCCAGCGGATCGTTCCCTTCGGGTCGAGCAGCAGCACCGCCGGGTATGCCGTGCGTGGGCTGCGGCTGTAGGCTACCTCCTCGGCTGGCACGCTGTCCACCAGGCCGTAGCTAGTGATCACCTTCAGGTCGCTGTCGAGCAGGTAGGGGTAGCTGATCGGTTCGAGGCGAAAGTAGTCGCCGACGATCTCAGCCCGCTGATGAGCAACCGCCACCAGTTGCACCCCTGCTGCCCGGTAGCTGGCGTAGTTGCGCTCTAGCATCTTGAGGTAGGCCCGACAGGTGGGACACCAAGTGCCGCGCAGGAAGACCAAAAGTAGAGGGCCAGCCGCGAGCAGCGTTTGTAGCTGCTGGCTCTGGCCCATGATGTCAGGCAGAGTGAAGGCAGGTGCCTGCTCACCCACGTGCAGCTTCGTGATCTCCTGCGGCATGATCAGCCTTCCTGGTAGCTCGACTGCTGCTCAGTAGTATGCGGGTAGCTGACTCCAGCAGTAGACAATCCGGTGTTCAGCACCTCTTGCTCTATCTGTTCGCCAGTTGGCAGGTCGCCATAATCCTCGCCAATATACTCCCAGCGGATCAACCCTGCATGGTCAAGGATAAAGACCGCCGGGTAAGTGGTGTGGCTGGTGCCACTCTTGAGTACGTCTTCTTCTTCGGGGTGTTCAATGCTCAGGCCGTAGCTATCGATCACCCGCCGCTCTGTATCGAGCAGGTAGAGGTAGTTGACTGGTTCGAGGCGGAAGTAGCCCGCCACGATGTCTGCCCGCTGGTGGGCGATGCCAACCAGTTGCAGACCGCTAGCCTTAATACGGGGCAGGCGGCGTTCTAGCATCCGCATATAAGCGCGACAGGTGCCGCACCATGTACCCCGAAAGAAGACCAGCACCAGGGGCGCGCTAGCCAGGAGGGTATTGAGTTGGTGAGGATGCCCACTTATGTCCTTCAAAGTGAAGTCGGGGGCACGATCGCCAGGCCGCAGTTTTGTTTGGATTTGTGGCAACTTCCTGTGCCTCCAATAAGGTAAGCTGTATAGCATCCACTCTGAATCCGACTGTTTATCTGCTGTTTTGTACCGGACACTTAGAGCCAGCGGGTTGTGCTACGCATTGCTCGCTACTAGCTGGTCGCTGATGAGTAGTTGGCGAATATGTTCCTCAATCTGTTCACCACTGGGCAGATCGGTGTAGCTGTTGCCTATGTACCACCAGCGGATCGCCCCGTCTCTGGCGACCACGAAAACAGCAGGGTAGCTGGTGGTGGCCGAGCCACTTTTCAAACGAGCTTGGTCATTCTCATGTTCAGCCATAGCTAACCCCCTGCCGAAATAGGCTCCCATCGATCACTCAATGCTATTGTACTTCTTCCTAGCCTACTTTGTCAACCCAGCGGCGGCGGCTTCGTCGAGCATGAAGATCAGCTTGCCCGCTTGGGGAGCAACCAATTGTGAGGGGTAGAGGTCGGGATTGGCCGCGCCCTCAAGCACTTCGCGTACTGCTGCTGCCTTGTCTGCGCCCGCAACCAGGAAGACCACGCAGCGGGCGGCATTGATCAGGGGAGCAGTGAAGGTCAATCGCTCCACCGCCAGCTTCGGCACGTAGTTGGCAACAACCAGGTCGCTGCTGTTGTGCAAGGCAACAGTGCCAGGAAAGAGGCTGGCGGTGTGGCCGTCCGGCCCCATGCCGAGGAGGATCAGGTCGAAGCTGGGGAACTCGCCCACGCCCTTGTGGAAGTAGCTACGTAGCTCCTCCGCATAGGCGGCGGCCACCTGTGCTGGCGTACCAGTTTCGGTCAGGTAGCGGTGGATATTTTCGCGCTCGATTGGCACCGCCGCCAGACCCTCTGCTGCCAGCTTATAGTTGCTATCCGGGTGGTCGGGCGACACAGGCCGTTCATCGCCCCAGAACAGGTTGGTTAGCGACCAATCCAGCTGCGTCTTGTACTCTGGGCTGCTGAGGAAGCGGTAGAGGGCTTTGGGGGTGCTGCCGCCGGAGAGGGCAACGTTGAAGGGGCTGTCTTCACTGGTTTGGGCCGCAGCAAGCTGGATGAACAACTTTGTTGCCGCCTCTGCCACTGCGTCCAGGTCTTTGTATACCTGTACTTCTCTATCTGCCACCGCGCACCCCCTTGTCTACCTTCTTCGTACCACTGGTGCTGCTCATCCAGACTGCCATCTGCAAGGCTTGCTCGAAGGCAGAGTCGTGGCCGAGGTTGCCGAGCGCATTACCAACCAGTTGCGCCCAGGCTTGCTTACCCAGTGGCACGATACGCTCGATCCTGTTCTGGCCCTGCACCTCAATGATAGTACGGATATGTTCAGCTAGCGGTTTGCTACCATCTGCCTGGGGCTGCTCATCGAAGGCGATCCTCTCCAGGGTGAAGGTGGCCGCCACCCCGTTGTAGCTCCCCTCCATGATCACCTCGGCAATGTCGCCCGCCCAGATGTTGTCGGCGGTAGTGGTCAGCACCCCGGCGTAGAGTTGGCTGCCAGTGCTAGTACGCAAGGTGATCGCCGAATTGCCCTTCTCCTGCGGGCTGATCTCGCCGGGTCGCCAGCTCATCTTGTCGCTCAACCAACCCAGGTAGAGCAGAGCCTGGCAGGGGTTGAGTGGGCGGTCATCCTGAACTACGTAGCGCACCGTAATTTTGCTCAGGTTGGGCAGGTATGAGCGCAGGCTGGGCGAGTCGAAGACCTGGGCGGTCAGTTGCCGCCAGGTGAGCAAGCGCAGCCAGTTGAGGTCGGTGATCGCTACCGAGGGGTAGTCCTGCTCGTGCAGGGCCTCCAGGCGCACAAGATTGCTGTTCGGCTTGCCAAAGCGCAGCGAGTCCACAATCAAATGGTCTGCACTTTGCAGCAGCGGGGCAAAGAGGGCCGGGTCGAGCGACCAGCCATCCGCTGCCAATGCGCCGCTCGGCCAGTCGGGCCAACCCAAAGCCACGGGCAGGTCGGAGGTGAGTAGGGGAATGACAGTGCCAGGCAGAATGGCGGCGGCATCGCCCCCACTAGCGGTAATGTTGATCTGCTCGCCGCAGACTGGCATCCCCCCACCGACTGGCAAGCGGCAGTGGGCGGCTACCGTCGCTTTGACCGTGCTAGCCCCTTCCCCACCCTCGTTGACCAGCAAGATAGCGCGGCAGGGGTGCTTCATAGTCAGGTCTATGATCTGGCTGGTCAGCGGCTCAACCTGCTGGCTGTTGCGGGCCATGACGATCAGGTTGAGGATACTAAAGCGCACCACTGCCTTACTCGGCTCTACTCCTGTGCGGGCTGCTGCCCACAACGCAGTCAACTCGCGGTCAATAGAGCGCGGGTCAACATCCAACGGCGTGCCGTTGACAAAAGTCTGGAGCCTCTGTTCTTCCTGCGTGTTCATCTTTGCCTCCTGGGTCGCTAGGGCCGCCGCCAGACGAACCCATCCCGACTGAGCATCTCGTGGGCCTCACGTGGCCCCCAGCTACCCGCCTCGTAGTTGGGGAACTGGGGGGGGGGCAGTACCTTCCAGCCATCAAGGATCGAGGTGACGATAGTCCAGGCCGCCTCTACCTCGTCGGCGCGAGTAAAGAGGGTGGAGTCGCCCAGCATACAGTCCAGGATCAGCCGCTCGTAAGCGTCGGCGGGTTGGGTGCCAAAGGCGGTGTTGTAGCGGAAGTCCATGTTGACTGAACGAATCTGCATTCGGGTGCTGGGTACCTTCGACTCGAACTTCATGCTGATCCCCTCGTCCGGCTGGATTTGCAGGGCCAGGATGTTGCGGTCAAGCTGCGTCACCCCAGAGTCGCGGAACAGCATCAGCGGCACCGGCTTAAAGGTGATCGCGATCTCGCTGCTGCGGACTGGTAGCCGCTTGCCAGTGCGGAGGTAGAAGGGGACACCCTGCCATCGCCAGTTTTCGATAAACAGCTTCATGGCGACGAAGCTCTCCGTGTTGCTGGTCGGGCTGACCTTCGGCTCTTGGCGGTAGCCAGGTACCTGCTGGCCCCCACTGCTGCCCGGCCCATACTGGCCGCGCACCACGCGCTCGGCTACCTCGCGGGGGTCTAGCGGCTTGATCGAGCGGAATATCTTCACCTTCTCATCACGGATCGCATCGGCCTCAAAGTCGCTGGGCGGCTCCATCGCGGTCAGGGCAAGCTGCTGCATCAGGTGGTTTTGCACCATATCGCGCAACGCCCCTGCCCCTTCGTAGTAGCCAGCCCGCTCCTCTACCCCCAGCGATTCAGCAACGGTGATCTGCACGCTCTCAACGTAGCGGCGGTTCCAGATAGGCTCGAAGATCGTGTTGGCGAAGCGGAAGACGAGGATGTTCTGCACCGTCTCCTTACCCAGGTAGTGGTCAATACGGTAGGTCTGGCTCTCGTCAAAGACCTCATGCACCTTGCTGTTGAGGTGGCGGGCGGTCGGCAGATCGGTGCCGAACGGCTTCTCGATGATGATCCGCGTCCAACCGCTGCCCGCCCAGTTCTGGCGGGCAATGCCAGCCGCCCCGATGTTGGCGATGATCTCCTCGTAGGTAGAGGGGGGAGTGGAGAGGTAGAAGACACGGTTGCCGCCCGTGTTGCGCTCGCGGTCAAGGTCACTGAGCAGACTGGCTAGGGTCTCAAAGGCGCGCTCGTCGTTAAAGTCACCCTGCACATAGTGCATCCCTTGCAAGATCGACTCCCAGGTACCCGGCTCTAGGGGGCGGCGGGAGAACTGCTTGATCGCCTCCTCCATCTCGGCCCGGAACTGCTCATCGGTATAAGGCCGCCGCCCAAAGCCGACGATAGAGAAGCCAGGTGGCAGCAGACGATCCACCGCCAGGTTGTAGAGCGCGGGGATCAGTTTGCGGTGGGCCAGGTCGCCCGTCACACCGAAGATCACCATCGCGCACGGTTCGGGCGTGCGTTGCAGACGCATCCCTTCCCACAGTGGATTACTGGCTAGCTGTTCTTCAAGCAGCCCTGCCGCATTCAGCGTGGTCATCTAGCAAACTCCCTCCTTCATGGTGCCGTCAAGATCGAGAACGGAAGTCCGCACCGCAGTGTGCGCTTGTAGCATAATGCCAATCTTGGTTGGTTCAGCTTACCGCCGCTGATTTGATTGGGCATTTTGTGTGCCAAAAGCAGGAAAAAGGTTAAGGATCGCGGGTCAAAGAAGAAAAAAGGGAGCTGGCAGCCGCGCAAACCGCTTTGCACACCAAACCCCCCCTTTTTGCGCGCTCCTCTAGCTCTGCTCCTTAGCTGCGCCACCGTCCAGGGCGGCTGGGGCGTGGCGTTCCTCGACGAATTGACCGCTCTCGTTCATTACCGCATGACCGCCAAACTGGTTGCGCAGGGCCGACAGCACCTTTGCGGAGAACGACTCCGGCTGGCGGCTGCTGAAGCGGGCCATCAGGCTGAGGGTGATGATCGGGGCGGGTACGTCCTCGTCAATCGCCGCCTGCACCGTCCAGCGGCCCTCGCCAGAGTCGGGGACGAAGCCCTTGATCTCGGTCAGGTCGGTGCCATACTGGTAGAAGGCGCGCTCGGCCAGTTCTAGCAGCCAGGAGCGTACTACGCTGCCGTTGTTCCAGAGGCGAGCGATCTGGTAGAGGTCGAAGTCCGCGCCGTAATCCCGCGACTGCTTGAGAATCTCGAAGCCCTCACCATACGCCTGCATCATGCCGTACTCAATGCCGTTATGCACCATCTTGACGAAGTGGCCCGCACCGTGCAGCCCCATGTAGCCGTAGCCGTTCTCCGGGGCCAGCGTCTTGAAGATCGGCTCGAAGTGGTCGAACATCTCCTTCTCGCCGCCGACCATAGTGGCGTAGCCGATTTGCAGCCCCCACACGCCGCCGCTCACGCCCGCGTCCATGTAGTGTAGGCCAGCAGCTTCTACCCGCGCCTTGCGCGTGATGCTGTCGCGGAAGTTGGAGTTGCCACCGTCCAGGATGGTGTCTCCCTTGCTGAGTAGAGGAATCAGCGCGTCGATCTGGTCGTCCACCGGCTTGCCGCTCGGCACCATGATCCAGAGCAGCTTCGGCCCCTCCTTGAGGCTACCGACTAGCTCCTCCAGGGTGCGGGTGGCGGTGATCTCTGGGTGTTGGCTGTTGATCCCCTCGGTGACGCTGTAGGTGCGGTTGAAGGCGTAGACCTTGTGGCCGCCTTGCGCCAGGCGCACAACCATGTTGCCGCCCATCTTGCCCAGGCCGATAAATCCAATCTCCATTGCTTTAACTCTCCTCCTCGCGGTGGCGATCCATTGATGTCGATCTGCTGAAGTATAGCACGAAAGCGCGCCCTGCGGCTGGCGACTGCCCGCTACCCTCCCTGCTAGCATGGCACGTGCCAGCCCACGGCCCAGCCTCTATAATTGCCCTATTCTACCACAAAGCGGCCCTATCCGCATAGACTCCGATCAAACCTGCGCCTCTGCGCGGTTGGGGTGGCTGGCCTGAACCTGAACAGCTACGTTCTACAGGTCAGTTGACAAATACAAGAAGCACGCTATAATGAAGCTGGATGTGTAGCAAAGATGCTACGGTGGTGTATAGTATCTTGAGCAAGCCACAAGGAGACAAAAAGATGAGCATTCGCGTAGACGTGTACCTGGTACTCAACCGCAAAATCACCCTCGAACTAAACAGTTCCGCCGTAGATGGTGCCTGGCTGATCGCCCCACCCGCCGAGATCAGCTACAGCAAGGAAGGCGTAGGCGATGTGGGTAGCCCACCACCCACCAGGTGGAGTACCGAGAGCAGCGGTAGCGAGGCGGGCGGCAGCGTAACCTACCGCATCAAGGGTGCGCCTGTTGGCTCCACCATGCTGAACATGGTCTGGAACAGCAACAGCAAAGGCACCACCTGCTCGATCACCGGGCCTTCCAGCTTCACCCTGACCGGCGAGCCGAAGGACAGGCCGCCCAGCGTGATCTTCACCATCGGCTGATCTATGTAGCGGCCAGGGCGTAGGCCACCGCTTGCGCCCTGCTCATCGCCTGCCCTGCGGCCCAGGCAAGCCCGAACACCGCCTCACCCAACCGCTCACGGCAGAGGGTGAGGGTGCGATCATAGTGCGCCCGCTCAAGCGGCAGCCAGGCGTTCTGCTCGAACAAGGCCTCACTGCTACTCAACAACTGCACGGCGCGCTTGCTATCAGCAGTGTCATCCTCGGCGGCCAGCAGGCCAAAACTGGTCAGTGCATCCACTATGTTGGATAGATCGTCTATGCTGGCAGCCAGGTGCAGACCTTGAGTGAATAGTCGCTGTGCCTCTAGCTTGCTGCCCTGGATACGCTTCAGGTTGCCAAGCCGGAGCAGAGCAGTAGCCTCCAACAACTGATAGCCGCAGTCGTGGCTGAGGGTAAAGGCCGCCTGGTAGAACTGCTCGGCCTCTATTAGCTCCCCGCTACCGTAGGCCACCCGACCCAGGCCATCGAGGGTAATGGCAGTAGCTATTTTGTCTTCGAACTCGTGGGCGACAGCCAGGTTCTCCGTGTACAGGGCGCGGGCTTGCTGGTAGTTGCCATGCCACAAGGCGATGTTAGCCAGGCTCAGAGCTATCTCGGCGGTGGCTTGCTTGTCACCCCGCTGCTGGCTGATCGCCCTGCTCTCCTCCAGCAGTGGAGTTGCAACCGCGTAATCTTTGGCGGCCTGCGCAATGTTGCCCAGGTTGTGGAGGCCACTACCGATCAAACGCTGATCGCCCAGTTCGCGGGCTATCGCCAGGCTCGTCTGGTAGTATTGGGTGGCGGTGGGGTAGTCGCGGGCTTCGCCTGCGACATTGCCCAGGTTGTTGAGCGAAGCCGCTTCGCCACGGCGGTCGCCCAGTTGCCGCCGCAGCAGCAACGCCTGCTCGTAGCAGCTAGTGGCGGCGGGGTGGTCGCCCTGCCAGAAGGCGAGGTTGCCTGCGCCGTTGAGGGCTTTGGCCCGTGCGGCAGGGTCGCCGCCGGGAGTAGCAGCGAGGGTGGCGGCCAGCAACTCGCGGCCCACGCTGAGGTGGCCGTGGCCCTCCCAGAACCGCCAGAGTGCGCCAGCCAGCCGCAGGGCGAGAGCGGGGTCGTTGCTCAGCCCCCAGGTGATCGCCTGCCGCAGGTCGCTATGCTCGGCTTCGAGGGTGTTGAGCCAGTAACCCTGACGGCTGCTCCGCAACTCCGGCTCGGCGGTCTCGGCCAGCCAGAGGTAGTAGGTAGCGTGCCGCTCGGCGCAGGCGGCAGCTTCGCCGCTGGCGGCTAGCTTCTCGGCGGCAAACTCCAGGATGGTTTGCAGCATGGTGTAGCGCAGGTCTGCTGCCGTCTCAACCCCAGCGGGGGGGATCAGGCGGCGCAGCAGGCTCTTGTCGGCCAGGGCATCGAGGGTGGCGGCCAGGTCGTCGCCCGCATTGGGGCTAACTGCGTTGGCAGCGGCGACGGTGCAGCCCGCACTAAAGGTGGCAAGGCGGCGGTAGAGTTGCTGTTCAGCCGGGGAGAGCAGGTCGTAGCTCCAGGCTATCGTCTCGCGCAGGCTACGCTGGCGGGGGTCGCTCACCCGCAGTTGGCTGACCAGGGCCAGCCTGCTGCCCAGCCGCTGCTCCAACTGGGGGGCAGTGATCAGCTTGCAACGGGCGGCGGCCAGTTCGATAGCCAGCGGCAAACCGTCCAGCCGCACGCAGATCGCCGCTACCGCCGCTGCGTTCTCCTCGCTCAAGCGGAAGTGGGGGTTGACCGCCCCGGCCCGGCTGACGAACAGGGCGACCGCTGGGCCGCGTTGCAGTTCGGCAAGGGCGGGCAGTTGCTTGAGGTCGGGCAGCGGCAAGGGCGACAGCGGGTACTCCTGCTCGCCCGCCAGGCGCAAGGGTTCGCGGCTGCTGACCAGCAGGCTGAGGGCAGGGGCGGCGGCCAGCAGGTCACCCAGTAGGGGAGCGGCTTCGAGCAGTTGCTCAAAGTTGTCTAGCACCAGCAGCAATCGCCTGCTCTGCACGAAGCCGCGCAGGGTCTCCTCCAGGCTACCGCCCGCCTGCTCGTTCAGGCCCAGGGTGGCGGCCAGGCTGCCAAGCAGGGCGGCCCGATTGCTGCTGCTAGCCAGCGGCACAAAGTACACGCCCGTGTACTCGTCCACCAACCCGGCGGCCACCTGCAAGCTGAGGCGCGTCTTGCCCACCCCCCCCGGCCCAACGATGGTCAGCAAGCGAGCATTGTGCTGGCGCAGGCAGGCACGGATAGCAGCTACCTCCACCTCGCGGCCCACAAAGCTGGTAAGCTGGGCAGGCAGGTTGTGCGGACGTGGGTCGAGCGTCGGCAGGGGGGGGAAGGTATCGAGCAGGTCAGGGGCAGCCAGGCGGTAGAGCCGCTCGGCGGGCAAGTCGCGCAGCAACCGGTCGCCCAGGTCTAGCAGGCTGAAACCCGTCGCCAGCCGCCCAGCCAGGGCGCGATTAAGTGCGGCAGAGACAAGCAGCTGACCGCCAGCGCAGACCGCCAACATCCGCGACAGGCGGTTGAGGGTGAGCGGCGCATAGTAGTCCTCGTCGCGCTGCTCGGCAGGGCCGCAGTGCAGGGCCATCTTCACCCGCAAGCTGCCAACCCTTCCCCAATCCTCGGCCAACAAAGCGCGTTGGGCGACGGCGGCGGCGGTGAGGGCGGCGGCGGGGTCGAGGAAGGCGATGCAGCATTGGTCGCCGATCACCTGAAAGATAGTGCCACCGCCCGCAGCCACCGCTTGCTGCAAGATCGCATAGTGGCGATCCAGGGTGGGCTGCATCAGGCGCGGCTGCATCTCCCAGTAGCGGGCAGCCCCCTCAATGGCGGTAAAGAGGAATGTATAAGTAGCCCCGGCATCCTGCTGCATAGCTGCCCCTCCCACCAGACTCCGTTTCCCTATTATAACATAGCAGGGCGGGTGGCAGGAGGGTGGACGGTTCAGGGCAGCCACCCCATAGTCAACAGAGGCTGCTGAATGGAGGAAAAAGTGGCTAGCGCAAGTTGCGCCCTGCTAGATCGGCCACAATCTGCATAGCAGGGCGGGTGTGGCTAGCCAGTAGCTAGCCACACCTTCGCTGGCAAGATCGGTAATGGGCAGAGAGGAGACCAGCCCTTGTGCGCCAGGCCTCAGCAGTTTAGTCGTTGCTGTAGGTTGGATGTGGGAGCGGACAGAGCGTGCCTTGCCAGGTTGGGTGCGGCGGTGGCGTGCCTTGCCAGGTTGGATGCGGGGGCCTGCGGTGGTCGCTGCTGACGGTGGCACTCTGCGCGGTCACTGCGCCAGCCAACATTACGCCGAAGCAGCCAACAATCAGCAGCATCACAGCCAGCCTTACCAGCCTCGATTTTTGCGTGGACATCAAACAACTCCTTCTTTCTTCCAGGTGCAACTTCGCCAAACCTCTCGATCTAGAGGTGAATACAAGCATAGCACGGTCTGTAGCAGTTGACAAACCACAAGGAACGAAATAGTACCAATAGTTATGGGGTTAGTTGATAGTCCCAGATGGTACTACGCTATAGAGGAGCTTCGTCCCACACCTTGTGAGTAGGGCTACCACTATCGTGTATAATGGGGCGCAAGGGAGGGTGGACAGTGGTCAAGAAGTGGCAGATCATCGAGCGGCGGATGCTGGTGGATAACCCCTGGTTGCAGGTATATGAGGACGATATGTTGACTGGCACTGGGGTGCGGGTGGACGGCTACTATACGGTACGTAAGCGCGACTTCGCCGCCGTCGTGCCGCTGACCAGCGACGGCCAAGTGTTGCTGATCCGTGAGTACAAGCACGCGGTTGGCGAAGTAGTCTGGTCGCTGCCTGCTGGCATCGTAGATCAAGGGGAGGATGCAGCAGCGGCGGCGGCTCGCGAGTTGCACGAGGAGACTGGCTACGTCGCTGCTCGCCTGGAACACCTCGGCACCTGGGTGGTATCAGACGCGTTTGTGGCTGACAAGGCACACCTGTTCGTCGCCTACGACGTGCAGGCCAGCGGAACGGCGCACCTGGAAGCAGCGGAGGAGATCGAGTGCCAGCTCATGCCCTTTGCAGAGGCGATCCAAGCAGTCGAGGCGGGTGGCCTGTTCAGCGGGGTGGGATTGGTGGCCGCCTTGCTACTGGCGGCGCGGCGGGTGGGCTTGTAGGCAGCGCGCTTGACGCAAGCGAGCCAGGCAGCTATAATGCGCCCATTGCTGCACGTTATGTCAAAGGGGCGAGGTTTAGGCAGATGGGGGAAGAAGCAAGTGCGGTCAGACAAGCAGGCGGCCAGCCCACGCAGGGGCAGCCCTTGCCAGGACTGTTGATCGTCTTCGAGGGGCTGGATGCTAGTGGCATCTCTGGGCAGGTAGCCCTCCTGACCGAGGCGATCAAGGCTCACGGCGGGCGGGCGGCCAAGACCAAGCAGCCAAGTGATGGGCCGCTGGGGGCATTGCTGCGCCTGGTGCTGCAACGCCGCCTGAGCTACGCCCGCGCCGAGGACGACGAACCTGCGCGGCCCATAGAGCCAACTGCGGTTGCCATGCTCTACGCCGCCGACCGCCTTGATCACCTTGCCAACGAGATCGAGCCACGCCTGGCAGCGGGCATCCACATGGTCTGCGACCGCTATGTACTTAGCAACCTGGCCTACCAGGGGATGGATGTGGAGCGCGCGTGGCTGCGCCAGATCAACGCGCAGGCCCGCCCCGCCGACATCACCTTCTTCCTCAGTGTGCCGCCAGAGCAGAGCAGCCGCCAGATCGCCGAACGCCAGCGGCACGGCTATAGCAAGGAACTGTTTGAGGATCGGGCCAAGTTGGAGAAGGTCTGGCGCAACTTTCAGCAGTTGATCGCCGAGGAGCAGGCGGCAGGACGGCGGATCGAGGTAGTGGACGGTAGCCAGACGGCGGACGCGATCCACCAGCAGATCAGGGATACTGTACTGGCGATCATCACAGAGCGCGAGGCGCAGAAGCAGGAGCGTTGATGACACACATCCTGGCCCAGGCGAGCGGCGGGGCGGTCAATACCGGCCAACTGGTGATCACCATCCTCGGCTTCGTCGCCCTGATCCTGATCGGCGCGGGCCTCAAGACGGTGGTACCCCAGATCGCGGCGGCTGGCCCGGCGATCAACCTGATCGTCCTCAATCTCACCTTGCCCGCCAGCGTCTTCCTGGCCGTGCGAGATGCGGCGGATAGTGGGGCATCTCTCGGTGCCGACGAGATCAAGATGGTGCTGATCGCCTTGCTGGTGATCCTGGTCTCTGCCGTGCTGGCGGTAGTGACCGCCCGCCTGCTCCACCTGCCACGCCGCACCGAAGGCACGTTCGTGCTGGTCACCATGTTTGGCAGCACGGCTACTATCGGCTTGCCAGTGATCAGAGGGTTGTACCCGAACAGTGGCAAGGCCAGCCTGCTGCACATCTTCTACAGCGAGGTTGGTACACTGATCCCCCTGGTGATCATCGGCGTGCTGATCGCCTCCTATTACGGGGAGAGCGACGAGGGTAACCGCTTCAGCCTCCGCACCTTCCTGGCGATCCCGAAGGCAGCCCCCTTCGTCGCCCTGGTGCTAGGTCTGCTGTTCTACAACGACCCAATCCCCAAGTTCATCACCGACTTGCTGTTCCAGTTGCGGGCGGCCAATGCACCGTTCGTCTTCCTTGCCCTCGGCCTGATCATCAATTGGCGCAACCTCAGCCGCTACGTCCGCTCGCTGTTGGCCCTTAATGTGATCAAGCTGCTGGCGGCCCCGCTGGTGGCTGCGCTGGTGGCCGTCCTCTTTGGCGTAGCCGACATGGGGCGCAACGTGGCGGTGATCGACTCGGCAGTGCCAGCGGTTCTGCTGGGCATCGCCTACTCGGCCCAGTACAAGCTGGACGTAGAGTTCGCCTCGGCAGCGGTGTTCTCTAGCTTCATCGTCTCGGCTATAACCTTGCCGCTCACCTTCGTGCTACTCGGCGCGCACTGAGCTAGCTATGGCCTGAAAGTACCATCGCCCACCCCTTGACAGCGGCGGTTGGCTGACCCATACTTGTCCCATTGCTATCATCTTCTGTTAGCCGCCCAGCCTGGGCGAAAGGACGAGTATTATGCGAACGACCAACACGGCTCAACGGGGGCGGCTAGCCCCAGTCGCTCTGATCCTCACCCTCCTGCTCGTGCCGCTGGCCGGGCTAGTTGGCTTGCCAGCCCGGCCCGCACAGGCGGCAGCCGTGCCTGTCGGGCTGGGCAGCTACACCGACACCTTCCCCGTCGGCGCAGGGGGGGTGCCTGGCCCTACCGCCAGCCCGCTACGCACCAGCAATGTCACTGGCCCGGTGCCAACCAACGACTGGTGGACTTCGCTGGTCTGGCGCACCAGTAGCACCAACACCAGCGGCACCCTCTACGCCCACCCGCTGGCGGCAGTCGCCCGCTCGAACGCCTTTGCCCTCGGCTACCCCGATGTCTACACCGTGACGGCCACTGGCGACTACGCCTACCCCTACGCGGAGGATGTTGCCCTCGGCGTGAACGGCTTCACCAGCACCGCCCAGATGCTGCTCGACGGCTACTCTGACTGGTCGGCGACGGAGGTCTGGACCGACTCGGTGCGGACGATGCGGGCGACGATCACTCGCGGCTCCCCCTTCGTCTACCTCACCCGCAGCGGCGGAGATGTGATCGTCACCTTCAGCACCACCCCCACCCTCTCGGCCCTCAGCGGCAACGTGCTAACCGCGACAGTCAACAATCACACCTACGCGATCTTTGGGCCGACTGGGGCAAGCTGGAACCAGCCCAGCCCCCGCCTCCTTACTTCCACGCTCAACGGCCTGGACTACTACTCGGTTGCGCTGCTGCCGGATAGTTCGCTGGCAACCCTCAACTTCTACAAGACCTACGCCTACTCGTTCGTTACCGACACACGGGTGGGCTGGAAGTACGACCCGGCCACTGCGCACGTGACCAGTGCTTATACTGTAACCACCGTGCCTAAGGAGGGGCCGAACGCTGGCACGCTGATGGCTCTCTACCGCCACCAGTGGCTAAACGGCGCGAGCGCAAACACGGCCTACACCTATCTGTCGCCCCGCGGCACGATGAAGCTGCGGAGTGGCTCCTCGTTCAGCACGGTGATGACCTACACTGGTGTGCTACCGATCCTACCGAACGTAGGTGACGGCGACCGCACTCGGCTGCAAGCCTACCTGAACGAGGCCGCCACCACTCTGTTCCCCACCCCCCCGCCGGGGTCTTACCAGGTGTATTGGGCGGGCAAGAACCTCAACCGCCTCAACCAACTGATCTGGATCGCCGACCAGCTTGGCGACACTACCACCCGCGACCGCATCGTCAACGCAGTCAAGGAGCATCTGCAAAACTGGTTTACTGCCGACGCGGGCGAGATCGCCAACCTTTTCTACTACAACAGCACCTGGGGGGCGATGATCGGCTACCCGACTAGTAATGGTATTGACAGCAACCTCAACGACCACCACTACAACTATAGCTATGTCATCCAGGCCGCCAGCACTATTGCTCACTTCGACCCGGTTTGGGCGCAGGATAGCAACTGGGGGGGGATGGTGCGCCTGCTGATCCGCGACGTGACCAGCCCCGATCGGGCCGACCTGCTCTTTCCCTTCCTGCGAACCTACGAGCCGTATAGCGGCCACAACTATGCGGCTGGCAGTTATGCCAGCGGCAACACTGGCAACAACGAGGAGTCTAGCTCGCAGGCCAACTACTATGCTGCCTCGCTGATCAACTGGGGTTCGGAGAAGGGGGATAATGCGATCCGCGACCTCGGCATCTTCATGTACACCAACCTGACGGTGGCGGCCCAGCAGTACTGGTACGACATGGATGGGCAGGTGTTGCCGCCTGGCTACCAACATGACATGACCAGCCTGCTGTGGGACAACGGCGGTCGCTACTGGACCTGGTTTGGCAACCACACCCAGCCTGAGTACGTGCGCGGCATCCACTGGCTGCCAATTACCGGCGCGTCGCTGTTTATGGGCGTGCGGCCAAGCTACAACACGCTCAACTACAACGAACTGATCTCCGAGACAGGTGGCACGCTCAACTATTGGCCTGACCTGGCCTGGTCGTTCCTTGCCCTCGATGACCCCAACCGGGCGATTGCTGCCTTCGACGCAGCTAGCAACTACGTGCCAGAGTGGGCAGAGAGCAAGGCGAACACGTACCACTGGCTGCACAACTTGCGTACCCTCGGCCATCTGGAGACCAGCGTAACCGCCAACCTGCCCACGGCTGCGGTCTTCAATAACGCAGGCAATCTCACCTACGCCGCCTACAACGCGGGGTCCAGCCCGGTGACGGTCAACTTTAGTGATGGACAGACGATGCAGGTCGCTGCCCGCACGTTGGCGACCAGCCGCCGCTGCAACGGCACCTGCCCTACCGCCACCCCTACTGCGATCCCCACTGCCACCACCCCACCAACCGCTACGCCAACTTACGCGCCAGTCAGCCCCTACAATGGCAGCCCAGCGGCGATCCCTGGCACAATCCAGGGGGAGGACTTCGACCTGGGCGGCGAGGGAGCCGCCTACCACGATACCGAGTCGCGCAACAATGGCGGTCAATACCGCACGGATGAGGGGGTGGATATCAGCCTCTCCACTGGTGACGGCGCGGGTTATGCGCTGACATCTGCGGTCGCAGGCGAGTGGCTGCGCTACAGCGTCAACGTCGCCAGCAGCGGCCAGTACAGCTTGAGCGTGAGGCTCGCAGCGAACGGCGGTGGCGGCAGCTTCCACATCGAGCGCGGCAATGGTAGCGACCTGAGCGGGCCGATCAGCGTGCCAAATACGGGCGGCTGGGCCAGTTGGCAGACGGTGACGGTCACTGGCTTGAGCCTAAGTGCGGGGCTGCAGGTCTTGCGCCTGGTGCTGGACGGCAACGGCATCAGCGGGCAGGTCGCTTACTTCAACTACCTCAGCTTCGCCCTAATCCCCGCAACCCTAACTGCGACCCCTACCGCCAGCCGTACCGTCACGGCTACGCCGACGGTCAGCAGCACGGCATTGGCAAGCAGCACCCCGATCAGTAGCACCACGGCAACGGCCACCAGCAGCATAAGCGGCACGGCAACGGCCACCGCCACCGCCTGCGCGATCAGCTTCAGCGACGTGCTGACTAGCAACATCTTCTACGCCGACATCCAGTTCCTGGCCTGTCGCGGGGTAATTGGCGGCTTCCCCAACGGTCTGTTCCAGCCGAACAACAACACTACGCGGGGTCAGTTCGCCAAGATCGCCACCCTCGGCTTCGGCATCGCTGCCTTCACGCCAAGCACGCCAACCTTTGGCGACGTGCCGAGCGGCAACGTGTTCTACGGCTACGTAGAAGCGGCCTACCACGCCGGGGTGGTCAATGGGCTGACAGCAGCGCAGTGTGCCTTGCTGGGCCAGAGCAACCCCTGCTATGGCTTGAACGTAATCATCAGCCGGGCGCAGGTGGCAGTGATCGTGCAGCGGGCGCGCAGCTACGCCATCGTCAGCCCCAGCCAGCCAACCTTCAGCGACGTGCCACCTGGCAACTTCGCTTATGCAGCAGTAGAGACGCTGGCTAGGCGGGCGATCATCAGCGGCGCGGCGTGTGCTGGTGGCCTCTGCTTCCGGCCCAACGATAACATCCGCCGGGGCGAACTGTCCAAAGTTGTCCATCGGGCAATTGACAGCGCACCTTAACTGTTCGCAGTCGATTGGGCAAGCGGAAGGGGCGGTCACCCGCCCCCGCACTACCTTGTTCACCGCTGCTTCAGCTAACCTGCACCTGGATCGCGTCGTATGCTTCGGCCCCAGCAGGGTACGCATCGGTGGCGGTGTCCAACTGCACCTTGCCCGCGCCGTCGGTCGCCCGACACTTGAGGGTATAGTTGCCTTTGGTCGGAGTCCAGGCCCACGTCCAGTGTACCCAGGCGTAGGGTGAGAGAGGGGTACGCAGGGCCGCTTCCTGCCAGGTCTTGCCCTCGTCGGTGCTGACCTCTACCTTGCTGATGCCCCGGTCGCCCGCGTAGGATACACCGCCAACCAAGAGTGGTTCGGCAGCGATCATCGCCATGCGGTGGGCATTGGTGGCGGGGATGTAGAAGGTTGCCATTGTGCGGGTGGGCGCGGGGTTGTCCCAGCCCTGAGCCTGCCAGAAGCCCTTGTAGTTCGCGTCGTCGATCACGCGGATTGTGCGTAGCCACTTGACGTTCTTCATGCCATAGATGCCAGGGATGAGCAGGCGGGCGGGCGCACCGTGGTCGGAGGGCAGCTTCTCGCCGTTCATCTCCCAGGCCAGCAGGTTGTAGTCGTGCAAGGCGGTTTCAATGGCGATGCTGTCGGTGTAGTCGTCGCCGCAGATGAAGACGACCCGCTTCGCACCCGCCTGCACGCCAGCCTTCTCCAACAAGCCCTTGAGCGATGTACCCTTCCACTTGGCATTGCCAATCAGGTTGCCGCCGATAGGATTGCTGATACAACTGAGCATCAAGTAGCGGTAGAGCGAAGGCTGCTGCAACAGTTGCTCATAGGTTAGCTTGTACGGCTTGTCCACCAGCCCCTCAATGCTCAATGTCCAACCATTGCTGCTAATCACCGGGTCGCTGGTGTTCTTGGAGACGTGGTAGAAGTTGGCGGTGGGGGTCTGCTGGGCGGGCATACCTGCATCGCTCAAGTTGGCGGCAACGGCGACAGTCGGTTGGGCAGCAGTGGTCGGTTGGGCAGCAGTGGTCGGTTGGCTAGCGGCGGCCTCTGGGGTGTCGGTGGGGCCAGCCTGGGCCACGGGGCTACCGCTCACCCCACTGCCGCGCCCGACATTGCTGTTGTCGCTGCCAGCACGACCGAGGCCCAGCCCCTTGCCGCTAATGTAGTTGAAGCTGGCGAGGCCAGCAGCGATCACCGCCGCTCCACCACCAATCTGGCGTAGGGCGCGGCGACGAGCGGGCATGGCGAAGCGGTTGCTGGCCTGCTGCTGGTGCCAGGCTGCCGTTGTCGCCCGCACGTCGCTGCTGAACACCCCGCCGAGGGTCAGGCCGTAGGCGAGGAAGACCGCGAGGCTCATCAGGATGAAGCCGATCATCCCCTCCTGGGTGAAGCCAGCGTTGGGGATGTTGCTACCGAACACGCCGATGCCGCGATAGGTCTGGCTGTCGCTGGTGATCGTCTTCTCCAACGTAGGGATTAGTAGCCCGTAGAACAGCAGGTAGATGACGACAGCATAGCCCACGCCCTTGAGCAGGCCGCTGCTCAGGCTAGCCGCCTTGCCCTCATTAGCCGACTTCGCCTCGCCACCGCCAAAGAGGGTGGCGTAGAGCATACCAAGCAACCCTCCTGTCAGCACCAGGGCAATCACGATCACGATCACTTCCAGGGCGTGGGCGGCCTGGCCTGCCGTCTGGATGCCCTGCTCGAACGCCTGGCCCGGCAGCAGCTTGACGATGATCGGGTCTAGCACCTGGGGGAGGGTGTAGTGGCCGAAGAAGATGTTAAAGAGCCACATGAGGCTGACCATGACCACCCCAGCGATGATGCCCGCCCAAAAGCCACGCCCGCGCAAGCTGCTGGCTGGTAGGGGAGCCATCGGCTCGGCACTCGCCTCGATTTCGTTATCCATCAGAACCTCTTTCCACCGCGTGATTGTTGGCTGCTAGCAGCCGTCGTATGTTGTGCTGCAAACTCTACTGCCCGACGCTGGGCGGCAGATTGCTGGCGGAGCAGCAAACCTGCTCCTTACCCTATTATACAACATCGTTGGGCGGCTGGGGTTCGGCTTCGTCGCTGTAACCCGGAACCGTCACCTCCTCTCTGCCATTTGCTAGCAGCAGCAGTTAGCGATATAATAGCCTTTATAGGTGGTGAGGCGGTTCGGGCCGCCGCTGCCTCGCAGAACAGTAGCAGGGTTGTGTTATTAGCAGCGTAATGGCTGCGGAGGAGAGGGGACAGTAGGAATGCATAGCAGAAGGAATGTTGTAGCAGGTTTGCTAGCCGCTGTGATGGCGGTAGTTGTCGTTGCGGTGCTGCTCAGTGGCCTGGGCCAGAGCAAGGCCACGCCAGTCGCCAGCGCACCCGCCGCTGTCGCCCAGGCACCGGCCCAGGTCGCGGATACTGATAAGGTTGATGCTGATAAGGTTGATGCCGATAAGGTTGATGCCGACAAGAAGGTTGGTGAGCAGGCGGCTGGTGATGCAGAGCAGAGCATAGTGCGCCCTGCCCTCTACCCCGCCCCCAAGACGATGCGCTACCCCAGTGGGATCGAGTCCAGCAGCGACGTGCGGCACGATGTTTCGCAGCCACTGCGTGAGATCGCTCCACGCAAGGCGATCAAGACCGATGCTGGCGAGAGCGAGGAGTTGGAGAGCCTGGTTGACCCCTGGCAGTTGAAGCACAAGGATGGGGCCGACCCGGTGATCCAGCGCAACTTTGGCCGCAATGCCATGCCTGCGCCCATCGGTAGCTTCAATGGCATCAACTCGGTGGCCGGTTGTGGTGGCTGCCAGCCCCCGGACACCAACGGCGAGATCGGCCTGAACTACTACGTGCAGACGGTCAACGCTGCCTTCCAGGTCTTCAACCGCAATGGCACCTCGGCCTATGGCCCAGCGGCGATCAACACGATCTGGACTGGCTTCACTGGCTTCTGCGAGACCTACAACGATGGTGACCCGGTAGTGGTCTACGACCAGTTGGCCGACCGCTTCGTAGTCAGCCAGTTCGCCTTCCAGTCTAGCAGTGCTGGCCCCTTCTACGAGTGTGTTGCCGTCTCCAGCACGGGCGACCCAACCGGCACCTGGAACCGCTATGCCTTCCTGACTGATGCCAGCAGCATCTTCCCCGACTACCCAAAGTTGAGCGTGTGGGGTAACTCCTACTTGATGACGACGGTGGAGTTTGGGTCTAGCTTCTTGGGGGCGCGGGCCTACGCGCTCGACCGGGCTGCCATGCTGACAGGCCAGCCTGCCACCTTCCAGCGCAACGCCGCTGCCTTGGGTGGCAGCGTCAGTCGCGCCTTGCCGGTAGACATTGACGGGCCGATCACCCCCACTGTAGGCACGCCCGCCTACTTCGTCGCCCTCAGCAGCAGCAACAATAGCATCCAATTCTACACCTTCCTGGTAGACTGGACGACCCCAGCCAATTCGGTGTTCAGCACCGGGGCCAACGTACCAGTGGCTGCCTTCACCATCCCCTGCCCTGGCTCGCGCAGTTGTGTGCCGCAGCTTGGCACCACCAACAAGATTGACGTACTAGGCAACCGCCCGATGTTCCGCGCTCCCTATCGCCCGGACAATGGCGGCACCATCCTGCTAAACCACAGCGTGGAGATTCCGGTCACTGGCGGCACGGGAGTAGGGATGCGCTGGTACGAAATCCGCAATATGGACAGCAGCCCCACCCTCTACCAGCAGGGTACCTTCGCCCCTGACGACACTAGCCGCTTCATGGGTAGCATCGCGATGGATCGCCTGGGCAACATCGCGGCTGGTTACAGCGCGGGTGATGCGACCATCCGCCCGCAGATTCGCTACGCAGGCCGTCTCCCTGGCGACCCACTCGGCACCTTCGGTCAGGGTGAGAACACCCTGTTCGCGGGCAACCTCAGTCAGACCAGCGGCTCACGCTGGGGCGACTACAGCGATCTCAACCTCGACCCCACTGACGACTGCACCTTCTGGTACACAACCGAGTACAGCAACGGTGGCGGTGCCTGGGGTACGCGGATCGGCTCGTTCAAGTTCCCTGCTTGCGCGACTGGCGCACCAACCCCCACCAGCGTACCGGCTGGCACCAACACGCCCACCAGCGTGCCTGCCACCAGCACCCCAGTGCCATCAACTGCCACCAGCACCCCGGTGCCGCCAACTTCCACCAGCACGGCGGCAGCCGCTACTGCGACCAACACCGCAGCAGCCGCTACCGCTACTAGCACGGCAGCAGCCGCTACCGCTACCAGCACCGTAGCCGCCGCTACTGCTACCCCTTGCACGATCAGCTTCACCGACGTGCCAACCAGCAACCTGTTCTACGGCGACATCCAGTTCCTGGCCTGCCGCAGCATCGTCAACGGGGCGAACGGCTTGTTCCGCCCCAACGCCAACGCCAGCCGTGGTGAGTTCGCCAAGATCACCGTCCTCGGCTTCGGCATCGCGGCCTTCACCCCGACCAGCGGCCAGACCTTCAGCGACGTAGCCCCCAGCAGCATCTTCTTCGGCTACATCGAGTCCGCCGCCCACACCGGCGCAATTACTGGCTTCTCCGACGGCACCTTCCGCCCCAACACGAATGTGACCCGCGTGCAGGTGGCGGTGATCACCCAGCGCGTTCGCAGCTACGCCCTGTTCACCCCGACCAGCGCGACCTTCAACGACGTGCCAGCCAGTGGCTTTGGTTACCAGGCGGTGGAGACTCTGGCCCACAACAACATCATCAACGGCGCGACCTGCGTTGGTGGCAGCGGCCTCTGCTTCCGCCCCAACGACAACATCAAGCGCGGCGAACTAAGCAAGGTCGTGCGCCGAGCGATTGAGACTGCCCCGTAAGCAGCTTGCGGGCGGAGACGAGCAAGCGGCTGGACAGTTCAAACTGTCCAGCCGCTCCCTTTTGGTCGCAGGATCAACCTTCTAGCCAGCGTTCTGCCGCCAACCAGGCTGCTTCGATCACGCTGCCTACCACCCCAAGCGGCTGGTAGAGGGTCTTGTCGATCCACAGTTCGG
>JBBROH010000008.1:0-42833 GCA_038229595.1 Chloroflexia bacterium
GGTGTTGATCGTAGACAAAAAGAGCGAGCTTGGCACCCCCGTGGAGTGTTCGGGCGCACTAAGCGAACACGCACTGGATGATGGCCTGGTGCCAGTAGACGAGGAGTACATCCTGGCTCCGGTCTATGGCTTCGTCACCTACGCGGCGGCTGGCGAGCAGACGCGGTTGGACTACCGCAGCTATGGCCGCCACCAGCCACTGGGCTACGTCGTAGACCGCAAACGCTTTGACCGCTATCTTAGCCGCCTGGCGATGAACGCGGGCGTAGATTTGTGGTTGCGCGCCCGCGCCCGCAGCTTCGTAATCGAGCGCGGCTACGTGTTCGCCGAGATAGAACGCTTCAACCAGCGCGAGACGGTGCGGGCGAAGGTGGTGGTTGGAGCCGACGGTGTGATGTCGCAGGTCGGTTTGTGGGCGGGCCTACGCCCTGCTATCAAGCTGGGCGACATGGCTAGCTGCCTACAATATATCGTAGACAACGTAGAGACTGAGGGGCTGTTGGAGATTGTGGTTGGCTACGCGAACGCCCCTGGTGGCTACGCCTGGGTCTTCCCCAAGGGCGGTGGCTACGCCGAAGTCGGCCTCGGCGTAATCCGTACCATGACCGACCACGATGCGGCCTGGCACCTGCGCTACTTCCTTGAGCAGTCCTTCATGCGCGACCGCTTCAGCAAGATGAACATCCTTGAAGTCCAGGGTGGCGGCGTGTCCCTGGCTGCCCCACTCAAGAGGCTGGTGGCAGACCACGTGCTGCTAGTCGGCGATGCGGGCCGCCACGTCAACCCCTTGACTGGCGGCGGCCTGCACACAGCCTTGCGCGGCGGCAAGCTGGCTGGCGAGTTCCTGGGCCGCGCCCTGCATGACGGGGCAGACGGCTCGGCGGCCAGCCTGCTCCCCTATCAGCAGCAGTGGTACGCCGACCTGGGCGACGCACTGACCAGTCTCTATAACGAGCGCATCAGCATCTTCGCCGCGCAGGATCGCAGCGTGCAAGATGCGCGCCTCTACCAGACGCTCGGCGGCTACTTCCACCCCAGTTCCCCCTACCGGAAAGTGTGACGATCATGGCAAGCACTCTGGCGAAGCAACAGCGGGCGGTCAAGTTCAACGTGATCTGGCAGGCTTGCATTGGCTGTAGCGCGTGCGTGGGGGTCTGCCCCCAGCCCCACCCGTTCGTCTCTGCCTTCGATACCATCGCGGTGGAGACCCCCTGTGAGATAGCCTGTATGCGCTGCGTCGAGGTCTGCCCGACCAGCGCAATCACCTTCCAGAAGCTACAGCACGAGGCGCAGGCGGTCGAAGAAGCGCAGAACTAAGGGGAATTGGCACCCTTGACAGTAGCCCTGACCGGCCCCTATAATCACTACGTAGTTCACATATCATCCTGCCATAAGGTGGGGGAACACATCACATAGGAGCGCATTAGATGGAGATTCCAGAGCAGTACGCAGCCTTGCTGCAATCGAACGCCCTCGCCAACATCGCCAGCCTCGGCCCCGACGGCGCACCGCAGAACAACCCGGTCTGGTTCGAGTGGGACGGCGAGTACCTCAAGTTTAGCAACACGAAGGGGCGGCAGAAGTACAAGAACCTCCTGCGCGACCCCCGCGTGGCGGTCAGCATCGTTGACCCGACCAACCCCGGCCTTTACATCGAGCTTCGCGGCAAAGTAGAGAAGTTCGAGGACGACCCCAACCTTGCCTTCATCAACAAGCTGGCGAAGAAGTACCTCAACCAGGAGGCCTACCCCTACCATCAGCCGGGCGATGAGCGCGTGACCCTCTACGTCAGGCCCGAACACATCCCCAGCCGTGGCTAGGAACCGTCCGTAGCAACAACCCCTGCCCCGCCTGATCGGCAAAGGCAGGGGTTTGCTTGTCTTTAGGCGGCCACTGCGCCGCTGACTAGCTGGCGCAGAACGTATTGTAGGATGCCACCGTGTCGGTAGTAGAGAACCTCCTGTGGGGTGTCGATCCGCAGGGTGGTGGTGAAGATGAAGGCTACGCCATCGGTGCGGCGGGCAATCACCTTGAGGTGCTGACCAGCCTTGAAGCTCTCCGGCTCGGCCAGCACCTGGCCCAGGCCCACCACCTCATAGCTCTCGGTGCCGTCCAGCCCTAGCAAGGCCGCCGACTCCTCCTGCTCGAACTGCAAGGGGAGGATGCCCATGCCGATCAGGTTAGAGCGGTGGATGCGCTCATAACTCTCGGCGATCACCACACGCACCCCCAGCAGGTACGGCCCCTTCGCCGCCCAGTCGCGGCTGCTGCCCGAACCATATTCCTTGCCCGCAAGGATCGCCAGCGGCGTACCCTCGGCCTGGTAGCGCAGCGAAGCCTCGTAGATGCTGGTTACTTCGCCGCCTGGCAGGTAGGTAGTGAAGCCACCCTCTGTCCCCGGTGCCAGCTTGTTGCGGAGGCGCACGTTGGCGAAGGTGCCGCGCACCATCACCTCATGGTTGCCCCGCCGCGAGCCGTAGCTGTTGAAGTCCTTGTACTCCACCCCATGTTCGCTCAGGTACAGCCCCGCCGGGGAGGTCTTGCGGATGTTGCCAGCGGGGGAGATGTGGTCGGTGGTGATGCTATCGCCCAGCACCGCCAACACCCGCACGCCGCTGATTTCGGCCACTGCCGTCGGTGCTTCCCTGCTCATCCCTTCAAAGTAAGGTGGGTGCTGCACATAGGTGGAGTCCGCCGCCCACTGGTAGAGGTCTCCCTCTGGCGTGTCCAGGGCGTTCCAGTGTTCGTTGCCCTTGAACACGTCGGCGTAGCTATTGCGGTACATATCAGACTTGATCGCCTGGTGGATGGTCATTTGCACCTCGCGCTGGCTGGGCCAAAGGTCGCGCAGGTAGACGGGCTGGCCTGCTGCGTCCTCGCCCAGCGGCTCCGTGGTCAGGTCAATGTCCATCCTCCCGGCCAGGGCGTAGGCGACGACCAGCGGCGGCGACATCAGGTAGTTGGCCTTCACCTCGGAGTTAATGCGCCCCTCAAAGTTGCGGTTGCCAGAGAGGACGCTGGCGACCACCAGGTTGCCATCCACTACCGCCGCCGAAATCTCGCTGGGCAGCGGGCCGCTGTTGCCGATGCAGGTGGTGCAACCATAGCCCACCGTATTGAAGCGCAACTTGTCGAGGTAGGTGCTGAGGCCGCTGGCGTTCAGGTACTCGCTGACCACTTTGGAGCCGGGGGCCAGCGAAGTCTTGACCCAGGGCTTCACTTGCAAGCCATGCTCCACCGCCTTCTTCGCCAGCAGCCCCGCGCCGATCATCACCGAGGGGTTGGAGGTGTTGGTGCAACTGGTGATTGCGGCAATTACCACCGAGCCATGATCGAGGCTGAACTCGCCATTCTCCAACGCAACCCGTACAGCGGTTGGCGGGGCGACTAGCTCCTCCTGCGCCTGCATTGCCGGGTTGCCACCCTCCCCCTCCCACCGCTTGACCTGCAACTGCGGGTTCTTCGGTCCACCAGGGTTGAGAATCATCTGCAAAGCGTCGTTGAACTGCGGCTTGACCGCAGCCAGTAGCACGCGGTCTTGCGGACGCTTCGGCCCAGCTACGCTCGGCTGCACCGTGCTGAGGTCGAGGCTGAGGCTATCGCTGTAGGTGGCTTCTGGCGTGTCGGCAGTGTAGAACAAGCCCTGCGCCTTGCAATACGCCTCCACAATGGCGATCTGCTCCTCGCTGCGCCCGCTAAAGCGCAAGTAGCGCAGGCTCTCCTCGTCCACCGGGAAGATGCCGCAGGTCGCGCCGTACTCTGGGGCCATGTTCGCAATGGTGGCACGGTCGGCCAGCGGCAGGGCTGGCAGGCCGGGGCCGTAGAACTCGACGAACTTACCGACTACCCCCTTGTTGCGGAGCATCTCGGTGACGGTCAGCACCAGGTCAGTGGCGGTCGCCCCCTCTGGCAAGGCTCCCTCAAGGCGGAAGCCAACCACCTGCGGCACCAACATGGCGACTGGCTGCCCCAGCATAGCCGCCTCTGCCTCAATGCCGCCCACGCCCCAACCCAGCACCCCCAGGCCGTTGATCATCGTGGTGTGCGAGTCGGTACCCACCAGCGTGTCAGGGTAGACCTGGGCCAGCCCGCTCTCGCTGCCCGCCGGTGGCCCATCAGTGACAAAGACGACGCGGGCCAGGTATTCGAGGTTGACCTGGTGGACGATGCCAGTCTCTGGCGGCACTACCTTGAAGTTGGCGAAGGCGGTCTGGCCCCAGCGCAGGAAGGAATAGCGTTCGCGGTTGCGCTCGTATTCCAGCGTAGAGTTGAGCATCAGGGCGGCGGCGGAGCCATAAGCGTCCACCTGCACCGAGTGATCAATCACCAGTTCGACGGGTTGCAGCGGGTTAATCTTGTTCGGGTCGCCACCGAGGGCGGCCATTGCGTCGCGCATAGCGGCCAGGTCAACCACGCACGGCACGCCAGTGAAATCCTGCAAGAGGACGCGGGCGGGGGTGAAGGCTACCTCGGTGTCGGGCGCGGCCTTCGCCTGCCAGTTCGCCAGGTAGCGGATGTCGTCTGCAGTCACTGCTAGGCCGTCTTCACGGCGCAGCAGGTTCTCTAGTAGCACCTTAAGGGCGTAGGGCAGGCCTGCGAGGTCGTAGCCCTGGGCGGCAAGGGCAGGCAGGCTGTACATCTCAAACTGGCGGTTGCCAACCGTCAGCGTAGTGCGGGTGTTAAAACTATCCAACAGCGATCATCGGCCACGTTGCCGCTGGGCGGGAGGAAATGGCCGCCTCCTTGTACCAAACCTCCGACAGTCACTTCCTCGTGCGCCTGCCAGAGCATAACCAGCAAATAAACGGGTGGATCATCTGCGCTTTTGCGCGATCCATACTGCTCTTATAATGTACATCTTGGGCGGGCGTTTGTCAAGCCAGGCTGCACCAGATGGCGCAAGGTCGCAGGGTCTTTCTTGTGTGTAGGGCAGGCGGTGCTGCCCGACCCACATACCACTGGCAGTAGCGGCAACTTCGCAACGGCCCCTGCCCTCCTTTGCTGCCATGTGTTACAATATAGCAGCTAACAAAGGAGCGCACCCGCCAATGGCGACCAGCCCAACCGAGATCAACCAGCTAGCTACCAACCGCCAGCAACCGGGCTGGCTCGACACGCTCGACCTCGACCTTGATCGGGAGACGCGCGTGCGCCTGGTGGCTGGGGCCATGCCGCAGGGTGCTAGCCAGCCTGGTCGGGAGCTTGCCGCCGCGCCGCTCGAACTGCCGAAGCGTCGCTTTGAGTGGGTGCGCTTGCAGAAGGGGCGCAATCTTGTATTCGCGATCCTCGCTGCTATCGCCCTGCTCAACCTCTATCCCCTTCTCGTCAACGAAGTTGACAGTAGAGGGACAGTGATGAGGACTTACACCCTCTGGTTGCTCGCCCTGGTGCTGCTCGGCACCGCCTTCCTCTGGCAACGGCTGGGCGAGCGGCTGCCTTTCTTCGGTCGCTCGTTCGCCCAACTGCGCCCGGCGGGGGTACGGTTGCACCTCTTTTACGGGCGGCAGGTGCGGGCCAGAGATGTGTTCAGCCTCGGCTGGCGCAACATCAGCTTTAGCTTCCCGCGTTGGACGACGATCCCCTGGGCCGACGTAGAGCGGCTGGCTCTCTACACTGTCGTCTATGAGCCGGGCCGCTTCCTGCTCCCCTACCCGCAGCTATACTGGGTCAAGCTATGGCGCAGCGACGGGCGTGGCTACCACATCCTGGTCAGTGCGCGCGACGAGGATGCCCGCCAGTTGAGCGAAGCCATCGCCGCCCGTGCAGGTCTGCGCCAGTGGGCTTTGCTCAACGAGCGGGGCTTCAGCCCGCTGCAAGGCAGCAGCGAACCGCTCGACCAGCGCATGGACGTGATCTGGCAACTCGACCGCGAACGGATGACGGCCAATCTGCCCGCGCAAGTCAGTGCGCTGCTCTGGCGGGGCAAGCCCGCCTTCAGCGAACGCCCACCCAGCACGTTCCCACGCACCGCCCGCTGGCTGCTGCTTGCGGCGGTGCTGTTGCTGGCCGCTAACATTGCCTTCGCCTACTTCGGCAGCCAACCGGTCTGGTCGCCCACCACGGTTGGCAGCGACTCCAGCTGGCTGGGCGCAGCCCACGACGCGGGCAACAGCAACGCCAGCGGCCAGACTCTCATCCCCCCACTGCACGAAGCCTGGCGGGCCGACCTGTTTGGTACATACGCTAGCGATCCACTGATTAGCGTAGCGAATGGCCGCGTGCTGGTAGCTAGCAGCCCGTACATCACCATTCTCGATGCAGCCAGCGGCCAGCAGCAGGCAACCTACCGGCTTAATGATCTTGGTATAGTCTCGAATGATCTTGGTGTATCCTTGCTCAACGCCAACCCCACCCTCAGCAGCGATGGTCGCTTCCTCTACTATCTCAGCAGCCAATATGTGGCTAGCGACAAGCCTAACCACAGATATGACCCTGCTGTTGAGGCTGCACCCCACCTGATTGCGCTCGACCTGAACGCCAACGCCATCGTCTGGGAGCATCCGGTCGGTGCTACTGCCAGCTTCCGTGAGACCAGCCAGCCGCGCCAACTGGTGGTTGTCTATGCTGCGCCCAACAAGCCTACCCACACGATAGTTGAGGCGATTGACGCGCAGAGCGGGGTTAGCCGCTGGCGCAAGGATACCGAGTTTACTGGCGACCAGCAACTGTTCGCCAACACCAGTACTCTCTACCTCTACTTGACTACTGGCAGCGTGGTCGCCTTCGACCCCGCCGAGGGGGCGCAACGCTGGCAGCAGCCCGTCGATTGGGGGCAGATGGTGGTTGACGATCAGCATCTCTACATTGCTACCCAGAAGACGATTGTCAGCTACAGCGCGAAGGACGGGACGAAGATAAGCGAGTACCAGGACGATAGTCTCAGCGACTACGATTCTCGTATACAAGCCTTCCCCTTCCTCGCCCTGGCCGACGGCCAACTCTACGCTGTCAATCAGCGCAGCCGGTCTGCCTACGTCAGCAATCCCCATGACAGTCGCGTACTGGGGCTGAAAGGCGGTGCTATCGCCTGGCAGACGGACTTCCTTTACAACCTGTCGGATGGGTACCCCCGGAGTACCTATAGCAACGCCCCCCGCGGCGTCATGGTCGCCAGCAAGGGGCTGCTCTACCTGCTTGGCGCAGACAAGAGTCTCTCTGGCAACCGCATCTACCGCCTCTACGCTCTCGACCCGGCCCAGGGCGGGCGGCAGGTCTGGCAGTCCGCGCCGATCCACGTGCAAGGTCGAAGCATCAGCTCACTGGTAATCGCGGGCAACAACCTCTATCTGACCTACGATGGTCAACTCCACGCCTACAGTGGGGCGAAGTTAGCAGCAACGCTGCCCACTGGCGGATAGCCCTTTGGTACCAGTTACCTATCATCATGCCCCTTTGCCTGCTATAATAGAGCAAACAGGTAGAGGAGGAAGCCCCATGCCCCGCATCCGCACGATCAACCGTGAAGAAGCCGACGCACAGACCGGCGCGTTGTTCGACAACTTCCAGCAGGCCCGTGGCAATGTGCCAAATATGTACCGCACCCTCGCGCACCGCCCAGAGATCGCCAGCACTCTCGCCGCTCAGCAGGCGGCGGTGATGAGCAGGGGGACAGTGCCAGCCCTGCTCAAGGAGTTGATCGCCGTGCGCGTCTCGCAGCTAAATCAATGCGCCTACTGCATTGCCTCGCATTCTGCCCTGGTAGAGCGACTGGGCGGTAGCAAGGCGCAACTGGCGGCTCTGGCCGAGTTTGGGCAGAGCGCAGAGTTTGACGAGGCGGCGAAGGTTGCCCTGCGCCTGGCCGAGCAGATTACCCGCCAGCCGGAGACGCACATGGACGACCAGACCTGGCAGGCCCTGAGCCAGCACTACGACGCGGGGCAGATCGTAGAGATCGTCTGCGCTGCCGCCATCTTCAATTACTTCAATCGGATCAACAACTATCTGGACATCGAGATCACGCGCTGAGAGGGAGAAGAACCATGCGGAGAGACCCACGTTTTAGTACCTTGCTGCTGCTGCTCGGTGGGCTGGCGGCTTTGTTGTTGACCGTCGGCTATGCACAGGCAACCAGTAGCACCCGCTTCGGCCCGACGGTGCAGGCGGACGACTGGCCCGCCTACATGAATGGTGGCGCGCACCAGTCTTTTAACCTCGCCGAAACGGCGATCAACCAGACCACCGCCAGCAGCCTGCGCCCAGTCTGGATCAGCGACACTACCGCTGGCACCGGCTATGCGCCTATCGTCGCTGCACCCGCCCTGGCGGACGGCGCGCTCTATATCGGCAACTGGATCAGCAGCACCACCCAGCCCAACTTCTTCAAGCTCGACGCAAACACCGGGCAGACCCTCGCCAGCACCAACCTCGGCTACCTGAACACCGGCACTAGCGGCTGCAATCCTAGCCGCAGCGGGGTTAGCAGCGGGGCGGCGGTGGCAGGCAACACGGTGTACGTGGGCGGGGCCGACAACTGGTTCTACGCCCTCAACACCGCCGACCTCTCGCTGCGCTGGAAGTGGAACACCGCCTACATGACCTCGACCCAGTACCCAACCAGCACGACCTACAACGGCAACTACAACTGGTCGTCGCCAGTAGTCTACAGCGGCTCGGTCTACGTCGGGGTGGCATCCTACGGTGACTGCCCGCTGGTGCGTGGTCGCCTGCTCAAGCTGGATGCGAACAGTGGCGCACTCCAGGATCAGTTCGCCGTACCTGATACCACGCCACCCAGCGCAGTTGGCGGCGGCATCTGGACTTCGCCCTCGATTGAGACAGCCACCAACTCCATCGTCGTCGTCACTGGCAACCGCGACGAGACGGTAATCTCGCGCACGGGGGCGGCCAACCTCTACTACACCGAAGCAATCCTTAAGTTCAGCGTCAGCGACATCAGCACGCCCACCGCCCACTGGAAGCTACCCTTCGCCGACCTCACCTACGACCCCGACTTTGGCACCAGCGTAGACCTGTTCAGCAAGAATGGGCGCAACTATGCCGCCACGATCAACAAGAATGGCAAGCTCTACATCTTCGACACGGCGGACATCGCTGCTGGGCCAATCAGCACCACCCAGATTTCACGGCCCAACGGCCCGCCGCAGGGTGGCTACGGCAATCTCAGCAGCGCGGGCTTCTACAATGGTCGCCTCTACGTGGCTGGGCCGAAGACAGCAGTCAACGGTCTCAATGTCGGCGGCTCGCTTGGCGCACTCGACGTGCCGACCGCTACCGACTTCCTCTGGCGCAAGGGTACCGCCCCCGACCTCTACCCGACTGCCAACTGCGAGCCAGACAGCCAGGGCAACTGCTTGCGTACCGCTGGCATGGTTCTCGCCCCGGTGACGGGCGCACCCGGCGTGGTGCAGGTGGGTGCCGCCTGGGAGACGCAGCTACGCGACAGCGAAAGCGGCGAACTGCTCTACAGCAGCAAGGTCGTGACTAACACCAGCCTCGGCTGGCAGACGATCTATGGTGGGGCGGCGATTGGCGCAGGCAAGATGTACATACCAGCAACGAGCGGCAAGCTGTTCGCCTACGCTCCCGGCTTTACCCGTAGCGACCAGTTCGGCCTCCCCAGCCTCGGCAACCACTGGTATGTGCGTAACCCACTGCCCAGCAACTACAGCCTCTCGGCAGGCGGGCTGCATATCACCACCACTAACCAACCCAGCAATACGCTCGGCTATGCCGCCAACTTCCTTGCTCAGTGGCCGCTCGGTGGTGACGCGGCGGCCTGGACGATTACCACCTCGCTCAGCTTCAACCCGACCGCCGCCCAGCAGCAAGCTGGCCTCGCCGCCTACCAGGACGCAAGTAACAACTTCACCTTCGCGCGCGTCTATAGCGGCGGCAACTACCTGATGCTCCGCAGCGTGCTGACCGGCACCGAACTACAGAACGTACTGATCGCCGACAATCCTACCCTCAGCCCCACCGTTTACCTACAACTAAGCAAGGGGCGACAACTGTTGGAACCGGCGGCTGGCACGCCCACCGAAACCTTCCTCACCAGCGTCTATACTGCCGCCTACAGCTACGACGGCGCAACCTGGACGACAGTGCCTGTGACCCGCAGCGCGTACCTCGGCCAGGTACAGGTTGGCCTCTATGCCAACAGCGGCCTGAGCGCGGCCCCGCCCACCCGCGCCGACTTCGACTACTTCCTGATCAGCCCGAACAACGGCGTGGTTAGCAACCCGACCGCCACCCCGACCAACACCGCCACCGTTCCGCCCACCAATACCCCCACCCTCACGCCCACTGCCAGCCGCACTGCTACTGGCGTGCCGACCATCACACCGCTGGCAACTGGCACAGCTAGCCCAACCGGTTCATCTGCCAGCAGCACTGCTACCACCAGCCCAACCAGCCCCGCCACTGCCAGCCCAACCAGCACGCTGACTGCCAGCATGCCCACTGCCACCGCCACCGCCTGCACTTTGCGCTTCACCGACGTGCCGACGAGTAACATCTTCTACGGCGACATCCAGTACCTCGCCTGTCGTGGGCTAGTCGCTGGCTTCCCCAACCTCACTCCGCCCGGCAGCTACCGCTACGAGCCGAATACCAACACCACGCGTGGTCAGTTCGCCAAAGTCGCTACCCTGGCCTTTGCCCTGCCCGCCTACACCCCACCCACGCCCAGCTTCACCGACGTGGCGAGTGGCAGCATCTTCTACGCCTACATCGAAGCAGCCAGCCATGCAGGGGCGGTCAACGGGCTGGCGGCCAGCCAGTGTGCGGCCCTCGGCGTGCAGCCCCCCTGCTACGGGCCGAACGTGCTGATCACCAGGGCGCAGGTGGCGGTGATCACCAAACGGGCGCGCAACTACCCTGACTTTACGCCCGCCAGTCCCAGCTTCAGCGACGTGCCAGCCAATAACTTCGCCTACCTTGCCATCGAAACCCTCTACCAGCGGGCGATCATCAGCGGCGCAACTTGCAGTGGGGGTAGTACCCTCTGCTTCCGGCCCAACGACAACATCAAGCGTGGCGAACTCGCCAAAGTTGTCCGCCGCGCCATCGAGAGCAACTAGCGGCAGATGTAGCGCAGGGGAGGGGGGAGAGGCGGGCTGCGGCTTGCCTCTCCCTTTTGCCCGGCCCGCCACCATGATCAGCGACAAGAGGTCATGCCCCTGGCATGGTACTTGTTGGCTATGCTATAATAAGCCAGCAGCTACAGCAAAACAAAAGTTGAGAGGTGCGTGATGTCCAAAAAGGTGTTGGTGACCGGTGGGGCAGGGTTCATTGGTTCGCACATCGTAGATGCGCTGGTGCAGCGGGGCTATGAGGTGCGCGTGCTGGATGCCCTGATCGAGCAGGTGCATGGCAAAGAAGCTGTGCCACAGTACTTGCCTGCCGGGGTCGAGTTCATGCGCGGTGACGTGCGCCAGCGCGAGGATATGCGCCGCGCGCTGGACGGCGTGACCGTGGTCTTCCATGAAGCCGCCGAGGTGGGCGTGGGCCAGTCCATGTACGAAATCACGCGCTATACCGACACCAACGTGATGGGGACAGCCCTGCTGCTAGAGTTGCTGGCGAACGAGCCGCATAGTGTGGAGAAGCTGATCGTGGCCTCCTCCATGTCCATCTACGGCGAGGGCCGCTATCTCTGCACGCATTGCGGGCCGATTAATGCCCGCTTGCGGCCAGAGCAGCAGCTTGAGGAGCATCGTTGGGAGATGCACTGTCCGCATTGTGGCCGCGAATTGGTTTCCCGCCCGACCAACGAGGAGAAGCCGCTTTACCCCACCTCGGTCTACGCGATCAACAAGCGCGACCAGGAGGAGATGTGTCTGGCGGTGGGCCGCGCCTACAACCTGCCCACCGTCGCCCTACGCTACTTCAACGCCTATGGCCCACGCCAGGCTCTCTCCAATCCCTACACCGGGGTGGCGGCGATCTTCAGTGGGCGGCTGCTCAACGGCAACCAACCGCTGATCTACGAGGATGGTCAGCAGATGCGCGACTTCATCCACATCAGCGACATCGTGCAGGCCAATATGCTGGCTTTGGAGAAAGTGGAGGCCAACTACGAGGTCTTCAATGTTGGCACAGGCCGCCCGCTAGCCATCGTCGAGGTGGCGCAGAAGCTGGCGGCTGGATTGGGGGTGGAGACCACGCCGGTGATCACTGGCAAGTTCCGGGCTGGCGACATCCGCCACTGCTACGCTGACATCAGCAAGATACGCCAGACGCTCGGCTTCCGCCCTGGGGTACGCTTCGAGGAGGGAGTTGACGAACTGCTAGCCTGGGTGCGCCAGCAGCAGCCGGTGGACGCTGCTGAGCAAGCCCACGCCGAGTTGGCCGCCCATAAGTTGACGAAGTGACAGTCGCTGGAGATGCTTAGGTGAGGATAATGGCAGAACTAGCACCGCAAGCAGACAAACAGCCCGCCCGCCGATCTACGATCTACGATCTACAATCTGCCATCACCCTGTTGCTGCTGCTGCTTGCCAGCGTAGCGATCAGCGTGGCGGCGGCGGTTAAGTTCAATACGATGGGCTTCGACCTAGCCTTCTACCAGCAGGCGGTCTGGAATACGCTGCACGGCCAGCCCTGGGCGGTCTCAGCGACGGAGTTCAGCACTACATTGCTCGGCACCGACCTGATCATCTCGCCGATCATCCTCAGTCTGCCCTTCTACGCCCTCTTTCCCTCACCGCTCACTCTGCTTGTCTTGCAGGCGGTCGTCACCTGCTTGGGCGGCCTGGCCGTCTACCTGATCGCCCGCCGCAGCCTGGGCGGTTGGTGGGGGTTGGGGTTGGCGACCCTCTACCTGCTCTACCTGCCCGTGCAGAATGCCGCCCTGACCGAGTCTGCCTTCCGCCCCTTCGCCGCCACTGGGCTGCTGTTCTGTATCTACTTCTTTGAGGGGCGACGCTGGCGGTTGTTCTGGCTGGCTGCGATCTTTACTTTGCTGGTACGCAGCGAACTGGGGCTGGTGCTGGCCGCCTACGGCTTCTACACCCTGCTAGAACGCGAACCGTCCCCAACAGGGCGGCTGAACCTGATCGACAGTGCCAACAGCGGCCTGCCTGCCTTCCTGCCAGTAGAGCGGTGGCGGCACTCGCTTGGCCTGTTTGTGGTCGGCCTGGCCTGGTTCTTCGCCGCCAGCCTGCTGATCGTGCCAGCCTTCGCGGGCGGTAGGCTGGTCGTCGCCCAGGACGCTTACGGTGCGCTGGGTAGCAGCCTGGGAGCGGTGGCGGGCAGCCTGATCAGCAACCCGTTCAACCTCTTTGCCAACCACTCGCTGGCGGAGGTGGTGGCTTATCTGCTACAATTGCTGCTGCCGCTAGCCTTCCTGCCGCTGCTGCGTCCGTTGCGGCTGCTGCCCGCTCTGCCCGCCCTGCTACTCAACATCCTCTCGCGCCGCTCGGTGCAGTTGCGCGCCTGGCACTCCTACTATCAGGTGTTCATCGCCGTCTTCTTCATCTACGCCCTGGTTGGGGTGCTGGCCGACCTGCGCGAGGGGCGCGGCTGGTGGCGACGGCTGCCTGCCGACCTGCGGCCCCGCCTGGCGATGGCGGGGCTTGCCATAGCGTTTATAATAACAGTAGGTCTGAACGTCGGTCTTGGGGTGACGCAGGAGAGCGAGGTGCTGGCGAACCTGCGCGGGTTGAACGCGACGGCGAAGTGGCAGGCCGCCAGCCCACTGATCGCGCAAGTGCCTGCGGATGCGCGGCTGGCGGTGGGCAACGCCCTGGCTCCCCACGTCGCCCCACGGGCTGGCCTCTGGCTCGCTCAGAGCGACCAGCACTACGCCCTTGACCCGCTAGCGAAGGCGGATTATCTGCTGCTGGATACCAACTATGGGGAGCCAAAGCAGCAAACGGTGTTGGCCCAGGCGAAGGCCGACCCCGCCTGGCAACTGCTGGATCAGCGGGCTGGCTACGCGCTATACAAGCGTAAGTGAAGTAACCTCTCTTACATAGAGGGGCGGCCCTGGTAGAGGGCAGATACGAGGATCAGGTTGAACGAGCCGTCGAGCGGGACAGTGACATTCCTTTTCACCGACATCGAGGGTAGCACCCGCCTCTGGGAGCAGTACCCGAACGAGATGCGCCTCGCGCTGGCCCGCCACGACGCGATCCTGCGCGAGCAGATCGAGGCGCACGGCGGCTACGTGTTCAAGACGATTGGCGACGCTTTTTGTGCCTCCTTTGCGGCCACCCCCGACGCATTGGCTGCCGTTCTCGCCTGCCAGCGGGGGTTGCTGACCGAGCCATGGGGGGCAGTGGGGGCGATCAAGGCGCGCATGGCCCTGCATTGCGGCCCAGCAGAATGGCAGGGGGGCGACTACTTCGCGCCCAGCACCCTCAATCGGCTCAACCGCTTGCTCAGTATCGGGCATGGAGGGCAGGTGCTGCTCTCGCTAGCGGCCCAGCAATTGGTGCGCGACTACCTGCCAGCGGGAGTCTCCCTGCGCGACCTGGGCGAGCGCAGGCTGCGCGACCTGAACGGGACTGAGCGCATCTACCAGCTATTGGCTGCCGACCTGCCCGCCGAGTTCCCCCCGCTCCGCACCCTGGACGACCGCCCCAACAACCTGCCCGCCCAGTCCACCTCGTTCATCGGCAGAGAGGGGGAGGTGGCAACCAATCTTGCCTTGCTGCGCCGCCCTGACGTGCGCTTGCTCACCCTCAGCGGGCCGGGCGGCACTGGTAAGACGCGCCTCAGCCTGCAAGTGGCCGCCGACGCTTTCGAGGCGTTCGAGCATGGCGTGTACTTTGTGCCGTTGGCGGCGGTCAGCGATCCTGGGCTGGTGGCCGCCAGCATTGTGCAGGCGGTGAGCATGAAGGAGGGGTCGGGGCAGTCGGTAGCCGACGACCTGCGCGAGTTTCTGCGCGAGCGTAGCATCCTGCTGGTGCTGGACAACTTCGAGCAGGTGGTCTCCGCTGCAACGCTGGTGGCCGACCTGCTTGCCAGTGCGCCCCGCCTGAAGGTGGTCGTCAGTAGCCGCGAAGCTCTGCGTATCTACGGCGAGTACGAGTATGCCGTACCGCCCCTGGCTCTGCCCCGCCTGCAACCGCTGCCGCCGCTGGCAGAGTTGGCCGCCTATCCAACAGTCGCGCTGTTCGTCAGCCGTGCGACCGCCGCCCGCTCTAGCTTCGCCTTGACTGCGGAGAACGCCGCGACCGTGGCCGAACTCTGTGTGCGCCTGGACGGCCTGCCGCTGGCTATCGAACTGGCCGCTGCCCGCATCAAGCTGTTCAGTCCACCCGCCCTGCTTGCCCGCCTGGACAGCCGCCTGGTTGTGCTGACCAGCGGCGCACGCGACCTGCCCGACCGCCAGCGCAGTCTGCGGGGGGCGATAGATTGGAGCTATGAGCTGCTGGGCGAGGAGGAGCGGCGGCTGTTTGCGCGGCTGGCGGTCTTTGCCGAGGGCTGGCGGCTTGAGGCTGCCGAGGCGGTCTGCGCGGGCGAGGACTTGCCCGACGTGTTTGGCGACACCGCTTCGCTGCTGGACAAAAGCCTGATTCGCCAGTCCGCCCCGGTGGGTGGTGAGGATTTGCGCTTCACCATGCTGGCGACGATCCGCGAGTATGCGCAGGAGAAGCTAGCCCAGAGCGGTGAGGCGGAGACGCTGCGTGACCGCCACGCCGACTACTACGTAGCCCTGGCCGAGCAAGCCGAGGGGCAACTAAATGGCGGCGAGCAGGTAGCCTGGCTCAACCGCCTGGAGGAGGAGCATGACAACATCCGTGCTGTCCTCGGCTGGTTGCTGGGCCGCGGCGACAGCCAGCGCGCCCTGCGCCTGAGCAGCGCGATCTGGCGGTTCTGGAGTACGCGCGGCTATCTAACCCAGGGGCAAGGCTGGCTGCTGGCGGCCCTGGCCCTGGGCGGCGAGGAGAACAGCCCTTTGCGGGCCAAAGCCCTCAACGGCGCAGGCGTGTTGGCGATGCTGCGCGGCAGGTATGCCGAAGCCCGCGAGTTTCACGAACGCAGCCTGGTCACCCGCGTGCTGCTGCAAGACCAGCGCGGTATCTCTGGCTCGCTCAACAACCTGGGTGTGCTGGCGCGCTTGGAGGGCGACTCCGAAGCCTCCAGCTTCTACCACGAGGAGAGCCTGATGATCAAGCGCGAGATGAACGATCAGCAGGGCATTGCCAACTCGCTCAACAATCTTGGTGTGATCGCCCGTGACCTGCACAACTACACCTTTGCCCGACGGTTGTTTGAGGAGAGCATATCGATTGAAAGCCGCTTGAGCAACAAGTGGGGGATCGCTGACGGCTACAGCAATCTCGGCCTGATCGCCACCGACGAGGGTGATTACGCACAGGCGACCGACTTCTATCACCAGAGCATGGCGATCCAGTTGGAGTTGGGCGAGAAGGAGGGGGTGGCCCTGTCCTTCGAGGGCCTGGCGGGCATAGCCGCCCTGGTCGGCCAGCCACTGCGGGCTGCTTGCCTCTACGGAGCAGCGGAGGTGCTGCGCGAGGAGATCAACGTTCCAATCGCCCCTTCGGATTACGCAGAGTACGTTCAGAAGATTACTACTGCCCGCACTGGGCTGGTGGATACCGCCTTTGGCGCAGCATGGATGGCTGGCCGTGAACTGACCTTCGACAAGGCGGTAGCCTTCGCGTTGGAGCAGGGTGCTACTGATCTGCTATAATGCCCCCGTTATCCACCCTACCATAGGACGAACGATGCTGCAAGTAGATGATTCTATAGAGCGCGCCCTGACCGCCGCAATTGACCCCTGGCTGGCGCACATGACCTGGCGCAAGGACTACGCCGCCTGGCGCGAACGTCGCCTGCACCTGGAAGACTACCAGCAGCCCTACCTGCGCGACATCGAGAGCTGTGCGGGGGTGGCCCTGCGCGGCGGGCGCGTGCTAGACCTGGGGGCGGGCATGGGCGGCCTCGTTGTCGCCCTGGCGAAGGCTGGGCTGGCCGTCACTGCCGCCGAGTACAATCCCGCCTACTGCCAGATTATTGCCCTGCGCGGCAAACGCTACGGCCTGCGCCTGCCAGTCGCCAACGCTGCGGGCGAGAGTCTCCCCTTTGCCGACTGTAGCTTCAGCCTGATCACCGCCTGGGATACGCTCGAACACGTGCAGGACGTGCCAGCCACCCTGCGCGAGTTGTGCCGCCTGCTGCAACCCGGCGGGCGCGCCCTGGTTACCATAACCAACCGCTTCGGCTTCCGCGACCCGCACTACCACCTGCCACTGGTCAACTGGCTGCCCCGCCCGCTAGCCGAGTGGTACATTCGGCGCGAGGGGCGCAGCAAGCAGGCCAACGCCGTGCAGTTTAGCGACAAGCAGAGCCTCAGCGAGATGCACTACTACACCTACGCCCACTTTGCCCGCGCCTGCCAACAAGCCGGGTTTGCCGCTCAGGATGTGGGCGAAGCTCGGCTGCGGGCGGGCCAGACCAGCGGCGGCGGTAGTCTAGCCCAGCGATTGCTGCCGATCTTGCGGCGGCTTGGCCTTGCGCTGCCTGCCTACCGCCTCTATCGCTTCCTCTTTCAGGGGACGCACACCATTTTGCTCACGCCATCGGCGAAGGACTCCTTTTGACCTCACCAGGGCCACTGCTGCCAGATGCCGCGCCCCTAGAGCGCAGCCAAGCCCTGCCACCCTCCGACGAGGAGCAGGAGATGCAGGCGGGCGGCGACCCCACCCAGCCGAGCGGCGCACCGCTACCCCCCACCGTCGCTGAAGCTGGCGAACCTCCGCTGGCAGGGAGTGGGGAGGTGGCAGGTGGAGGCGAAGGTAGCAGCCTGGGGCGGACTGCGTCGCGGGCGGTCTTCTGGAACGCCGCCCTCTTTCCGCTGCGCCTGGCCGCCAGCTTGGTCAGCAGCGTGCTGATCACCAGCCTGCTGCAACCGCGCTCGCAGTTCGGCCTGATCGTGCTGATCAGCGGGGCGGCAGCCACTATCGGGCTGTATGGCGACTTCGGTATCGAGCGTAGCCTCCCGCGCTTTGTGCCAGAGGTCGAGCGCGCAGGCGGTGGCAGGCTGGTGCGTCGCTTCCTCGGCCAATTGATCGGCTTCAAGCTGCTCGCGATGACCGTGCTGATCACCATGCTGCTAGCCTTCAGCGGCCCGCTGCTCAACCTGGTGGCCGACAAGCAGACCCCGCTGGTAGTAGATCAGTTGCAGCGCAATGGCGGCCTGTTTATCGCGGCGATTTGCGCCATGCTGCTGCTCGGTGCGCTGTTCGACACTTCTATGCAGTTCCTCAGCAGCTACTTCAAGCAACGCGCCTGGAACGTGATCACCATTGCCAGCGGGGTGCTGCAACCGCTACTGATCATCAGCTTCTTCGGGCTGGGCGGGGCGCGGGTAGAGATGGTTGTGCTGGCGATGGTGGTCAGCCCGTTGGTCAGCGTGCTGTTGGCGGGCTGGCAGGCTCTGCGCCTGGCCTACAACGCGGCGGCGATGCGCGAGGGCGGTGGGGAGAGCGCACGGGGGGCGGAGCGGCAGTTGCCGACTGGCTTCCTCACCCGCTTCACCCGCTACTCTGCCCTCTCCTACTTCATGAACATCAGCGTCTACTTCTACACCCTGCCCTTCATCAGTTTGGTGCTGAACGGCTACTATCGGGCCGACGGCATTGCTATCTTTGCCGTCGCCTACAACTTCGTCAACACGGTGTTGGCTGCGCTCTGGTCGCCGCTCAGTGGCGTGCAAATCCCCCTCTTTTCGCGCATCTACACGGCGGACCGGGCGGCTGGCAGGCTGGGTGAGCCGTCGGCGCAATTGCAGGGCAGCTACGACCTGTTGAGCAGGTTCCTCGCCCTGGTGCTGATCCCCAGCGGAGTTGGTCTCGCGCTGCTAAGTGCCAGCCTGGTCGCCAACCTCTTTCCCAGCTACCGCGAAGCAACCCTGGCGGCGGTGCTGCTGATCCTGTTCCTCTTTGCCGAAGCCCTGATTAGTATCCCCAACAACATCCTGATCGTCTACGAACGGTTTGGGCCGGTGCTGCTCTCGCGGGGGATCGCCCTAATTTCGATCCCCCTGCTGTTCCTGCTGGTGCCAGTGATTGGCGGCGGCGGCAATGCAGCGGGTGGGGCGACGGCGGCGGCGTTGGCGACCGGCCTGGCCCGCCTGCTCTCGCGGGCGGCGATCATGTACCATGCGAGCAGGCATATGCAACTGCGCTACCCCTGGCGGTTCAGCCTCAAGGTGGGGGGTGCCACCCTGGTGATGGGGCTGGGCGTGGGCTTGCTGGCCTGGCTGCTCGGCACCAGCCCCTTCGCCCTCGACAAGTCCGACCCCACAGCAGTGGAGAAGGTGCTGGCCCTGATCCTCGACATTGGGATCAGCGTCGGCGGCGGTGCCGTCTTCCTGTTCGCCTTCAAGCGACTGGGTGGCCTCGGTGACGAGGAGAAGCGGCGGCTGGCCCGCCTCAAGCTGCCACTACCAGGCTGGGCCTGGCGGTTGCTGTAGCTGCTCTTGGCAATCTCTAACCTTGAGTGCCAAAATCCCCTTGCAATCTGTGTCCCAGATTTGTTATCATAAGGGTGGAGTTAGCACTCAAGAACGTAGAGTGCCAAACGAGCAAGCCAATATCGGCCAACGCGCCCACAACCATCAGCAACCGTAAGGAGGATCGAGGAATCAATGGCAAATCTGCGCCCGCTCGGTAGCCGCGTCGTCATCCAGGCCATCGCCCGCGAAGAAACGACCAAGACCGGCATTTACCTGCCCGATACCGCAAAGGAAAAGCCCCAGGAGGGCAAGGTTATCTCTGTTGGTAGCGGCACCCGCACCGACAAGGGTGATCTCACCCCGGTAGAAGTCAAGGTTGGCGAACGCATCCTGTTCGCTAAGTACGCTGGCACCGAGTTCAAGCTCGACGGCGAGGAGTACATCATCCTCAGCGAGAAGGATATTCTCGCCATCATCGAGGGCTAGACCCTTACACCTGCTGCACCCACCTGGGTGATGACACATATGGAGGAAATGAACTAGTAATGGCAAAGCAGATCATTTTTAACGAGCAGGCCCGCGCCCGGCTCAAGGCTGGCGTAGATACCCTCGCCAACGCAGTCAAGACCACCCTCGGCCCAAAGGGGCGTAATGTCGCCCTGGACAAGCGTTACGGCGCACCAACCGTCACCCACGACGGCGTAACCGTAGCCCGCGACATCGAACTGAAGGACCCGTTCGAGAACATGGGCGCGCAAATCCTCAAGGAAGCGGCAACCAAGACTGGCGACGTGGCCGGTGACGGCACCACCACCAGCATCGTCCTAGCGCAGGCCATTGTCACCGAAGGCCTCCGCAATGTTGCTGCTGGCGCGAACCCAATGCAACTGCGGCGGGGCATCGAGATGGCTGTTGAAGCCGTCGTTGCCAGCATCCGCAGCATGGCGAAGGAAGTCGGCACCAGCCGCGTCGAGATCGCCCAGGTCGCCACTGTCTCCGCCAACGACACCGAGATCGGCAATATGATCGCCGAAGTGATGGAGAAGGTCGGCAAGGATGGCGTAATCACGGTCGAGGAGAGCAAGGGTCTCAACTTCGAGCGCGAGTTCACCGAGGGTATGCAGATCGACCGTGGCTACCTCTCCCAGTATTTCGTCACCAGCCCAGAGCGGATGGAAGCGATCCTGGACGAGCCGTACATCCTGATCACCGACAAGAAGATCAGCAGCCTCAACGAAATCCTGCCTGTGCTAGAGAAGGTGCTGGGAGTCAGCAAGAACCTGGTCATCATCGCTGAAGATGTAGACGGTGAGGCTCTCGCCACCCTGGTCGTCAACAAGCTGCGTGGCACGATCAACGTCCTCGCAGTCAAGGCTCCCGGTTTCGGCGACCGCCGCAAGGAAATGCTGCGCGACATCGCTATCCTAACCGGTGGTCAGGTGATCAGCGAAGAAGTTGGCCGCAAGCTGGACGGGGCCACCATCGCCGACCTGGGCCGCGCCCGCCGCATCGTCAGCACGAAGGATGACACCACCATCGTCGAGGGTCGCGGCAGTGATGCCGAGATCAGCGGTCGCGTCAGCGAAATCCGCGCGCAGATGGAAACCACTACCTCCGACTTCGACCGCGAGAAGCTCAACGAGCGGTTGGCGAAGCTGGCAGGCGGCGTGGCGATCATCAAGGTCGGGGCTGCAACCGAGACCGAACTGAAGGAAAAGAAGCACCGCGTTGAGGATGCCCTGGCTGCCGCCCGCGCTGCTGTCGAAGAAGGTATCGTCCCTGGTGGCGGCGTAGCTCTGCTCAACGCTGCTCTTGCCCTGGACGGCCTCAAGGCTGAAGGCGATATCGCCACCGGTATCCTGATCGTGCGCCGCGCTCTTGAGGAGCCAATGCGCCAGATCGCCATCAACGGCGGTCAGGATGGGGGCGTGATCGTGGAGAACGTGCGTCGCCATATGCAGGGCGGTAGCAGCAATATTGGCTACAACGTCCTCACCAACGAGTACGTAGACCTGCTCTCCGTTTCGCCCGACCCGGCGAAGGTGACGCGCACCGCAGTGCAGAACGCCGCCAGCGTCGCCATCATGGTGCTGACCACCGAAGCCCTTGTCACTGACCTGCCGGAGGAGAAGAACTCTGCCCCCGCCATGCCTGGTGGCGGTATGGACTACTAAGCCCCACCGCAAGCAGAACCAGAAGCCCCCGCCTGTATCAGGGTGGGGGTTTTTGCTAGCTGAAACAGGGGCGGCACTTTGACTGTCTATCCTGGTGGCGGCACGAATGTTGATTTACATAGCCCGACTGCCAACAATTAAGGAGACAAACCATGAACCGCAACACTGGCTTTAGCCTCGGCGGCCTGATCATCGCCGTAATCGTCATCCTGATCGCCCTCCGCGTCCTCAGCTGGGTCTTCTCCCTGATCCCCCTGCTGATCATCATCGCCCTCGTCTGGTACTTCTTCCTGGGTGGCAACAGAGGCACCCGCCGCTAATAACCTGGTTGGTCGAACCGGCAGTGTGGGGCGCAATGGTTTGCGCCCCTTTGCTGTTGCAGCCAAACCGCCTGCCGTGTTAAGCTGTACAGTAGTTAGCAGCAGATTACCACCGCTACAGGCGGAGCCAACGCTCCAGAGTTGAGGGCAGAGCCGCGATCTGGTATAATAAGCCTGCGACCAGGCAAGTGAGGGAGTAATGCAGCGTAAGCCGCAGTTTGACAGGAGCATAGACCTGAGCAGGTTTGCCGCCAAGCGGCACCTCTACCTGCTAGCGGCCAGCTTCCTGATCTTGATCCCCCTGTTGCTGCTGATGTGGCCGGGTAAGAGTGCAGGCAATCCCGCGCCTGGCCCCAGCCCCCGCCTTGTTGCTAGTACACCCCAACTAGTGGCGGGTGTGCGTGCAGGAGGCCAGACCGAGAGTGGCAGGCCAGCCAGCCAGTCGCCGAACGCTCTCCTCCCCGCCAGCCCCACCCACCGTGCCACCTACACTCCCCTGCCCGACGACTCTGGCGCACTGCTCCCTACGCTGACCGCTAGCCCAACAGTGACCGCTAGCCCAACCGCGACCGCCAGCCCCAGCCCCACGCAGACCCCTACTGTCACCCCCACACCCGACATTGGCCGCGAGATCGACACCACCGCCGTTATACTTGCCAACGGTCTACCCACTCCCACTGGCACTCTTGGCCCCCGCCGCGTGCCTAGCCCAACGATCACCGCTACAGCCACCCGCACCGCGACGGTGACGCGCACGGCTACCAGCACGCCAGTGCCAACCGAAACCCCCACCCTTGCCCCCGTGCAAATCGAGTACATTGCCACTGTGGAACTGGGCCTGATGGGGCCGGATGACCTGACCGAGACCGCCACCACGACTGCCACTGCGACCGCTACGCAGCGGCCCACCATCACCCCCACCGCCAGCGCGACTGTCATTGCCCGCCGGGTGGCAATTCAGGCGGGGCATTGGCAGCAGGACAAGCTGCCGCTTGCGCTCGACTATCTGCGCCAGAATGGGGCGGCCTGGGGCGGCGTGGCTGAGTGGCAGATCAACCTGGCGGTTGCCAATGCTACGGCAGCCTTGCTGCGCGAACGCGGCTACGTGGTGGATGTGCTGTCAGCAACGGTAGCGACTGGCTATAAGACCGACCTCTTTCTCGCTCTGCACTCCGATAGTTCGCTCAACGAGCGGGCGCGGGGCTTCAAGGCGGCAGTGCCACGTGGTGAGATCAGCAAGGGCGACATGAAGTTGCTAACCGCGATCTACACCGAATACGAGGCTGCCACCGGTATCCCCCGCGACGACAACATCACCCGCAATATGACCGAGTATTACTCCTTCGCCGGTCGCTTCTTCAAGTACGCCGCCGATCTGGATACCCCCCAGGCGATCATCGAGATGGGCTACCTTAGCAGCCCGATTGACCGTAAGTGGCTGCTAGACATGGAGGATAGCTGCGCCCTCGGCGTTGCCAATGCGGTAGACAGCTACTTCGCCCCCGAACCCACCCCCACCGCCACCCCTGGCCCCAAGCGGGCAGCGAAGAAGGCCAAGCGGTAGCGGCTGGCAGCTACCAAACTGCTGCCACGCCCAGGCTGTGGTATAATAGTGGCGGCTAAGGCAGTTCCCCCACTGCCTGGGCCAAGTTACATCTGGCAGGAGCGCAATATGGAGGAGAATGTAGAGCAACAGGTTGCTTTCCTCAGCCCAGAGCGGATCAAGGCCTTCGCCGACGGCGTGTTCGCAGTGGCAATCACCTTGTTGGTGCTGGACATCAAGCTGCCAGGCAAAGAGGATGACACCGCCAGCGCGGTTGCAGCCCAAATCTTTGACGAGCGGGTGGTCAACTCGCTGGGTGGCTTTTTCATCAGCTTCTTCGTGATCGCCATCTTCTGGGTGGCTCATTACTACCAGATGCAGTTCATCAAGCGCAGCGACCAGGCTCTGCTCTGGCTCAACGTCGTCTTCCTGTTCTTTGTTGCCCTGATGCCCTTCTCGACTGCTGCCTTCACGCGGGCGGCAGCCCCCAATACGGTGGCTATCTACAGCGGCGACCTGTTCCTCTCTGCCCTTGTCCTCGGCGGCCATTGGCTCTATGCCAACTGGCGCGGCTTCGTCAGCAGCCAGATGCCGCCGCACATGAAAACCTACATCCTGCTGATGGCTGTCGGCCCCGCTATCGTCTACGCCCTGATCTTCATCCTTTCCTTTACCCCTCTGTGGGAGTATACCGGCCTCGTCTTCTTCCTGATCGGCCCAGTGCAGGCGACCTTGATTACCCTGCTGGTCAGGTTCCCCAAACGCAATCCACTCCAGCCTGGGCTAGTGGCAAAGCAAGAGCAAGGAGTAGCTGACAGGTTATGAAAGCAGAAATCCTCTCCATTGGCACCGAACTGTTGCTCGGCACGATCACCGACACCAACGCTAGCTGGCTGGCCCAACGTCTGGCTGACCTGGGCATTGACCTGTTCTATGTTTCGCAGGTGGGCGACAATCTTGGCCGCCTGGCGGAGACGCTGCGGCGGGCGATCAGCCGTTCAGATATCGTGATTACCACGGGCGGGGTTGGTCCTACCGAAGACGACCTGACACGCGAGGCGATCAGCGCGGTGCTGGGTGAACAGATGGCAGTGCAGCCGGAGGTGGAAGCCCAACTGCGTGCCTTCTTTGAGCGGCGCGGGGTGCGGATGCCAGAGCGCAACGTCAAGCAAGCGACCCTGATCCCCTCGGCCCGCGCCCTCAGCAATCCGATTGGCACAGCACCCGGCTGGTGGACGCAACCGACCCAGGGCGAGTTCGCGGGCAAGATTGTTGTCACCATGCCCGGCGTGCCGCACGAGATGAAGCGGATGTGGACGGAGGAGGTTGAACCAGCCCTGGGCAAGCTCAGTGGCGGCGGCTTGATCTACTCGATCAACGCCAAAGTGGTCGGCGTGGGTGAGTCTACGGTAGAGGAGTCGCTGGGCGACCTGATTCACAGCGACAACCCAACCCTGGCGACCTACGCCAAGCAGGATGGCGTACACGTGCGCGTCACTGCGAAGGCCAGCACCCGCGAGCAGGCCGAGCGGCTGACGCAGGAGATGGTGGAGCGGGTGCAGGCTATCTTCGGCTCTGCGATCTACGGCTACAACGACGACACCCTCGAACAGGCACTCGTCACCCTGTTGGTCAGCCGCAAGCTCAGCCTGGCAACGATGGAGTCGCTTACTGGCGGCCTTGTTGCCCACAACCTGACCAACGTACCCGGCGCAAGCGACTGCTTCCTTAGCGGCCTCGTCAGCTATTCGCCAGCGATGAAGGTCAAGGCTGGCGTGCCACAGGCGGTGATTGACGAGTACGGCGTGGTCAGCGAACAGTGTGCGCTGGCGATGGCGACCGCCGCCCGCGACTACACCGGGGCGGAGATCGGCATCAGCACGACGGGTGTGGCGGGGCCGAGCGAGCTAGAGGGGCAGCCAGTCGGCACCGTCTGGCTGGGGATCGACTACCAGGGCGCGCGGCGGGCAGTAAAGATGTACTACCGCTCCACCCGCCCAGAGATCAAGCGGCTGGCAGCAATGGGTGCTGTCAACCTCGCACGGCTGGCCTTGCTGAAGGGCTTAGGCCGCTGCTACTGGCGCACCCTGCTGCTAAAGCTCTCTACGTTGTAGGCAGCCCCGCCCCAGGGTCGCTTGAAAAAGACGATTGGGTCAAGCCCGCCCGGGTTCACCCCGACCAACTCCCAGCCATCCTCGCCGAGGATCGCCAGTGCATTGACTAGCAAGATGCTTTTCCATTCGGGTAGGTCGTGACCGTTGATAGACTTCATCTTTGCGTCCAGCTGGTTCTGGTGGCCGACCGTCGCGGTCAGGTATTCCCACTTCTCCATCTTGGTACTCCTTTAACTGGCGGGCATCATCTGCACGCGGGCAAGGAAGCTGTTAACGTCCCAGCGCGATCCGCCCCACGCCCGCTTGAAGAACAGGATCGGGTCGGCCCCACCAGTGCCAGGGTTGTTCACCCCCACCAACTCCCAGCCGTCCTCACCCAGCAGGGCTAGGGCTTGCGGTAGGTGAATGTTCTTCCAGTCGGGTAGGTCGCTGTTGTTAATCGCCTTCATCTTTGCATCCACCTGCATCTGGTAGCCGATGGTGGCGGTCAGGTATTCCCACTTCTCCACACTGTTTCTCCTCTCACATGGTCAGTACGCGAGTAACGAAACTCTCATGGTCGTAGCCCTTGCCGCTCCACTGCCGCTTGAAGACGTAGAGCGGATCGTTGGTGTTGCTCGCCCCATCCGGGCCAGTACCCGTCACCAACTCCCAGCCATCCTCACCGAGGATACGCAGGGCGTTGCGGAACGGCACCGTCTTCCAGTTCAGTAGTTCCCTACCGTCTACGGAGTTGGTTTTCGGCTCGTTGGTCTGGGTGTAACCGATGATCACGGTCAGGTATTCCCACTTCTCCACGTTACTTCTCCCCTCGTGCTTGCTGCACACTGGTCAGCTTGTTGATGAAGGCTTGCACGTCGTAACTGCCGCCCTGCCACTGCCGCTTGAGGATCAGCGAACCGCTGTACATCACCGCGCTGATGTCGGCCTGCACCAGTTCCCAGCCTTCCTCGCCCAGCAGACTGATCACTTCCTCAAGCAGGCTGCGCTTGGGCAGCTTGATGTCAGCCAGCTTGTCCACGCTCAACTCACCACGCATGGTGTAGCCGATCTTGCCGAACAGATATTCCCACTTGTCCATTGTGACCCCTCCTTGCGCGTCGTTGCGTCTAACATACGTAGCGGCCTGTCCGTTTGTTGCGCCAATCTTATAGGCTACGAATGTTAACAGCACAACATCTCCCCTTCAAACATGGCGCAAACACGGTCAGATTGTGCCATACGCAACCCTTGTGGTATGATAGGCGTAGATAGGGTGGTACAATGTAGGGGCGCGACAGCGTGCGCCCACCCACACAGGAGATAATGATGGCTAACGAGCTAAACTTGCGGGTGCAGCCCAACACCCCCGCCGTCCCCGCCGACAGCGGCATCCGCCTGGTCTACCTGCTGATCAGCACCAGCCCGGCGGTGAAGCTGGGTCAGGCCCAGGTGCCGATCAATCTTGCTATCGTCGTAGACAAGAGCGAGAGCATGACCATCCCCGTCCTCTCGCAGGAGCAATTTGAGGAGTTGCAGCGCATGGGCCAGGTTAAGGAGGTGGTCAGCGACGGTATCCCCGTCTATTCGTTCAAGAAGATACCCGATCACATCCGCCGTGCTGCCCCCAGCAACCTGGAGATGGTCAAGAAGGCATTGCAGGTGGCGGCAGACAACCTTGAGCCGCACGACCGCTTCAGCGTGATCGCCTTCGCCAGCCGCGCCAACGTGCTAGCCAGTGGGCAGTCGGGCAACAACCGCCAGGCGATCCAGACGGTGATCGACACCATCGATAGCGTGGCCGTGGGTGACGAAACCGCCATGGCCGAGGGTATCGCGGTTGGTCTGGCGGAGCTACGCAAGGGGGCGGGGACGAACGTGATCAACCGCCTGATCGTCCTCACCGACGGCTACACCCTTGCGCCAGAGCGGGTGCAGGAGCTTGCGGGCGAGGCGGCCAGCCAGAACATATCGGTTAGCACGATGGGCATTGGCAGCGACTTCAACGAAAACCTGCTGGTCGGGATCGCCGACAAGAGCGGCGGCAATGCCTACTTCGCCAAGAACCCCGCCGACATCCCACCGGCTTTTCAGCAGGAGCTATCCGCCGTGCAATCGGTCAGCATCATGGGCATCAACCTCAGCATCAAGCTGGCGAGTGGGGTAGAGTTGCGCCGCGCTCACCGCGTGCGCCCGGTGATCAGCGACCTGGGCGGGTTGCCGCTGGACAACCGCAGCGTGGCGATCCCGCTTGGCAACCTTGAAGCGGAGAACCCGCCTGCTGCCCTGCTCGAACTGCTCGTCCCGGCCCGGCCTGCTGGTAGCTACCGGGTAGCCGAGGTGACGGCCAGCTACACCATGCCAGGGCTGGGCGAGCAGAGTAGCAAGGTAGATGCCCTGCTCAACTACTCTGCCGATGCGAACCACGTAGCCCAGCAAGACCCACAGGTGATGAACATCGTCGAACGAGTTAGCGCGTTCAAGTTGCAGACTCGCGCCTTGAACGAGGCGGAGATGGGCAACATCCAGGCTGCCACCAGCAAGTTGCAGCAGGCTGCTACCCGCTTCTTGGAGATGGGTGAGGTGGAGCTTGCCACCGCTGCCAGCCGCGAGGCCGCCAACCTGGAGCAGGGCGGCGCACTCAGTTCGGGCGGCGCGAAAGAACTAAAGTACGCCACCCGCCGCCTCACCCAACGCCTCGACAAGCTGCCGACGGAGTAACGAGGGATGCGGCATGAGGGGTGCGGGCATCTATACTCCTCTCCCCTTGAAGGAGAGGGTGGGAGAGGGTGCGTGACGATGCAAGCTGGCATCTATGATCGGATCGTGGTGGTTGGCCCCAGTGGGTCGGGCAAGACTACGCTGGCTCGCAACCTTAGCCAGCGGCTCGGCTTGATCCACGTCGAACTGGACGCGCTGCACTGGGAGGCGAATTGGACGGAGGTCAGCAGCGAGGTAATGTACGCCCGCACTGATGCAGCCCTGCCCGTAGATAGTCGCTGGGCGGTAGACGGCAACTATAGCGTGGTACGCGAGATCGTGTGGAGGCGGGCGGATAGCATCCTCTGGCTGGATTACCCGCTGGGGCTGGCCCTGCGCCAACTGTGGGGCCGCAGCTACCGTCGCTGGCGCACGCAGGAGGAGTTGTGGAACGGCAACCGGGAGCGGATGATCGCGCACCTCGATCCCCGGCCCAAGCACAACCTGTTCCTCTGGACGATCACCAACTTCCGCAAGCGGCGGCGCGAGTACCCGATCATCCTGCGCCAGCCGCAGTTCAGCCACCTGCACGTCGTGCGGCTACATAGCCCGCAAGAAACAACAGAGTGGTTGCGCTCACTGACCATCAACCGAACATCACGTAATGAAGGACAGGCCAGCACAGATGACTAGCCCCATTGAGGTAACGATCCACAAAGCGCAGCCTGCTGACGGCCCCCGCATTCTGACCCTGATTGTCGCTCTCGCTGAGTTCGAGAAGCTGCCCCCGCCCGACGAGGCTGCCCAGCAACGGTTGCTAGCCGACGCTTTCGCCGAGCGGCCCCGCTTCGAGGTGTTCCTGGCTGCGGTGGGCGGGCTGGCAGTTGGCTACGCCTTCGTATTCGAGACCTACTCTACCTTCCTGGCGAAGCCGAGCCTCTACCTGGAAGACCTGTTTGTGCTGCCAGAGTACCGCAGCCTGAAGGTTGGCTATACGCTCTTTCAGCACTGCCTGACCGAGGCCCAGCGGCGTGGTTGCGGGCGGCTAGAATGGGTAGTGCTGGACTGGAACCAACCCGCGATTGACTTCTACCAGCGGCAAGGCGCAACCCGCCTGCACGACTGGCTACCCTACCGCATTACATTGTAGACCAACCCCTCACCCTACCTCCCCCTGCGCTGGGGAGGCGAAGAAGGCATGGCGACAGAGAGTAGCGACATTACAATCTACTGCCCCCATTGCGGTAAGCCCAACCGGGACACCGCTGCTTTCTGTGCCTTCTGCGGCACCTCGCTGAGCGGCGAACATCGCCTGCGCCGCTGCCCCAACTGCAAGGAGTCGGTAGCCGTCACCGACACCTTCTGCGCCAACTGCGGCTACGCCCTGGATGCCGGGTTGCTGGCGGGCGAGAACGGCACGCAGGCGCGGCTCAGCGGTGGCACCGGCCAGCTTGCCAGCAATGCTACCCTGCGCGACCGTTATATGGTGCAGCGGCGCATTGCCAAAGGCGGCATGGGGGCAGTCTATGAGGCGATTGACCTGCAAGGCGGCAAGCGGTGGGCGATCAAGGAGATGAGTCAGGCCTCGCTGCTGCCTGAGGAGCGCGAACAGGCGGTGGCCGACTTCGAGCGCGAGGCGAAGCTGCTGCAAACCCTCAACCACCCCAATCTGCCGAAGGTACAGGAGTTGTTCGCCATCGGCCCGCGCTACTACATGGTGATGGAGTTTGTCGCGGGGCGCACCTTGCAGCAGGTGATCGAGGATGCGCCGAAGCCACTGACCCAGCAGCAGGTTCTCGTCTGGGCCGCGCAACTGTGCGACGTGCTTGGCTACCTCCACCGCCAGCGACCGCCGATCATCTACCGCGATCTCAAGCCTGGCAACGTGATGATTCTCCTACGAGGCCGCGAAAGCGATCTAGTTAAGCTGATCGACTTCGGTATCGCGCGCTTCCACCAACCAGGCAAGACGCGGGACACCACCACCTTTGGCACGGCTGGTTACTCGCCGCCAGAGCAGTATGGCCGCGAGCAAACCGATGCCCGCAGCGACATCTACGCCCTGGGTGCAACCTTGCACCACCTGCTTACCCACCGCGACCCCGGCCTCAACCCCTTCAACTTCGGCCCAATCACGCCGATCAACCCTGGGGTCAGCAACGGGGTGGAGGAGGCGATCCTGCGGGCGGTCGCGCTCGACCCCGCCGAACGCTGGCAGAGTGTGAGCGACTTCAGGGCGGCGTTGCAAGGCAAAGCAGTCAGCAGCCCCCGCCCCACGCCCACGAGGGTTGGTGCAGCAGAGAAGAACTCCACCCCAGCCGCTCCCGCAAAGCAGGCGACCCCAGTGCGCCCCACCAGCCGCCCAGCCGAGGCCGCTCCCCGCAAGAAAACCGACGCACTGGCTGTCCCTGCTGAGGAGCGGGCGATTGCCAAACCCTTCCTGCGCCTGGCCGCTGAGGAGGTAGACCTGGGCATCGTGCGCCCTGCCACGCTCGCGCGCACTGGTGGGCTGACGAAGGCGATCCCTGTTGGCAATACCGGTGGCGGAGCCTTGCGTGGCACCGTCCGCAGCCGCACCGCCTGGCTGGTGGCCGAGCCACCGATCCTCGATCAGGAGCAGGAGGGGGCGAACACCAACCTGCGCCTCAGCCTGCTACCGCGGCTGCTGCCCACCAGCCGCCGCACCATCAGTCTGCCCAACCTCTACCGGCCCCTCGTCCGCTTCCTGCGCTTCAGTGTGGAGAAGAAGGAGTTTGGCGCACTGGGGGCGGCAGTTGGGCTGCTGGCGATCCTGCTGCTAGTCGCTAGCTGGCTGCTCGGTGCGGCGACCACCTTCGTTGCCCTGGCCGTGCTGCTGGTTGTGCCGCAGGCGGTGGCGATGTGGGCTGCTGTCCACCTGTTCATCTTCGTGCCAGTGGCCCAGACCTTGCTCGGTCGCGTATTGGTCAGCAGCAATGGCGGCGAGAAGGAGCTACGGGTGAAGGTGCAGGCCGCGCCGACCCGCTGGCAGCGAGTGCGTGGCGTTGCCCTGCTAGTTACCGCCTTCGCCCTCGAAGTGGGGGCGGCTGGGCTAGCTGGCTGGTGGTATGCCGCCACCTATGGCTGGCTGCCCGACCCGGCAGCGACCCTACGCGGGCTGTTTGGTGGCTGAGTGTTGACAGCAAGGCGATCTACCTATACAATAGCAAATAGGAAACAAGTTTGCCGGGCTGACGGTTTAAGCAGCAGACAATCTGACAAATAACAGGAGGATCGGCATGGACGAGCAGAACACGGCTGGTAGCATGAGCAACGAAGCAACAAGTGGCGGCACTGCCCCCGCTGCCCCCGACCGCATCGCCAGCGAAATGGCAGCAGATGATGCAGCCCAGCACGGCAGCAACGTTTCGGCAGGCGAGATGCAGGGCGCGCAGATGAGCATGAACATTGGCGGCAGCAGCTACGCCGTAGGCAACAAGGGCAGCCATCCGCGCATCCCCCAGGAAGCATTGCAAGCCCTGGCCGCCCAGCTTTCGGCTGGTGGTCAAAGCATCAGTGCCGATGACCTGGGAGCGGCCTTGCTGCAAGCTGGCCTCACTGTTAGCCCCGACCACTGGGCAAGCTGGGGCGGAGGGCAGCCGGCTGCTACTGGCACGATGCAAGGTAGCAGCAACGTCTCTGGTGGCTTGCCGAACGTGGCGCAGGCGGCTCTGGCGGACCGTATAGAGCAGATCGCTTCTTCGGCCCAGACTGGCTTTGTCACCCTCGGCCCGATGAGCCAGCCCAGCGTGCAAGCCTACACCACTGGCACGGCAGATGCGGTAGCCGCCCTGACCGATGAGCGCGAAGTGCCAAGTGCGGCGGTCGCTGGCGAGCGTGAAGTGCCGACTGAGGCTGGCATAGCAGTGCAGCCGAGCGGCGACATTAGCAGCGACCTGACCCCCGCCGACTACGATGCGCCCACCGGCAGCATGGATGCCGAGATGGTTGGCAGCAGTGCTGACGAGGCTAGCAGTAGCCCGGCGGCTGGCAGTGGGGCAAGCAATCAGTCATACCCCCTCGATCAGCCGGGCAGTGGCGACGCAACCGAACCAGAGGCAGGCGCGGTTAGTGGCGACGCGATCAGCATGGCCGAGGCCGAAGTTGGCGCGCCCCTGGTTGCCGAAGCTAGCCCCAGCAGCGATCACGAAGGGGTGATCACCGGGGCGGATGAGGTGATGGTGGTTGGTACGGCCAGCCCAGACAAGGCAGCGACCAGCCTCGCCAGCGCGACCGCTGCTGCAATCACTATTGCCCCGACCATGAACGAGCAGGAGCAGCAGGGCGATCAGCATATGGCCGAGAGCAGTGTGCTGGAGAGCAGTTCGTCTGTCACCCCAGAGACTAGCAGCCCAATGGCGGGCGACGACCTGGCGGGCGGGGCTGGCACTGCCACCCCGCTTGAGGAGCAGCCGACCGTTGCCATGCCCCCGGCTAGCCCAGCGGGCGGCCAGCAGGCTGGGCAGGCGGCCACTGCGGTCAGCGCACCCCGCATCATCCTGCGGAGCGGGGTCGAGTTCAGCCTGGACAAGGAGGAGATGATCGTGGGCCGCGAAGACCCCGTTAGCGACATCTTCCCCGACATCGACCTCACCAGTCACGGTGGCGAGGAGGGCGGAGTCAGTCGCCGCCACGCCCGCATCATCCGCGACGGCGACACCTTCCTGCTGGAGGACTTGAACAGCACCAACTACACCAAGCTCAACGGCGTGAAGCTGATCCCTAAGGTGCCGCAGGCTATGCGTGACGGCGACACGATCTCCTTTGGGCGGGTCGAGGCGCGCTTCAGCGGCAACCGCTAGTTCCTCAGTCAGCGTCAACAGCAGCCCCTACCAGGGATGGTAGGGGCTTTTGCTTGCCAAGATTAAGCATAAGCGCAAAATAGATATAATGCGGTAAGGCTATTGGTAAGGTTGGTCTGCTATAATGATAGCGTAGCAGGCGGTAACATTGCGCTGCCACAACAAGCAGAAGGATGAGGGAGGAATACGATGGACAGTAGGAAGTTTAAGTTGCTCTCAGTAGCAATAACCGTGTTCGTGTTGATCGGCTTGCTGGCGAGCAGTGGGCTAGCGGTAGCTCAAAGCAAGCTGCCAGTAGTCGCTATCCCTGTAGGCGGCGACCCCACCCCTACACCAGTACCATGCGGCACTTACAGTTGGACGAGTGCGCCCAGCTACCCAATTGCTATTCGCGACTTGGGCGCGGTTACGCTAGGCAGCTACATCTACAGCTTCGGTGGTACTGATAGCAGTGGCAATCTCACCAATGCTTACAAGTTCGACGGCACTAGCTGGTCGGCAGTTGCCAGCCTGCCCGTCTCGATCCGCTACGCTAGAGCGGTGAGCGACGGTACTTACATCTATGTGCTTGGCCCCAACGATCTGTTCAATACTACCCTGCTCTATCGCTACAACCCTGCTACCGACAGCTACATCAACCTCAGCAGTGACCCCGGCTACCTGCGGCAGGAAAGTGCGGCCTATCTGGGCGGCAAGATATACCGGGTGGGTGGTACCACCAACGGTAGTGTGGCCTTCACCAATGCTGTCCGTGTCTACGACATTGCTTTGGGTACCTGGAATGATGGGCCGAGCTACCCGATTGCCATTGCCACCCTACCGCTGATCAGTAGCGGTGGCTACCTCTATGCGGCTGGCGGCAACTACACCTATGTTTTCAATGGCACCCTTGTGCTTAGTGCCTACGACAAGACTTACCGCTTTGATGGTATTACCTGGGACGATGCTGCTGTCACTGACCTACCAGTTGGGCGGGCAAGCAACTACAACGCTATGCTCAATGGTGAGTGGCTCATAATCGGCCAGGAAACCCCCTTTGGTGCGCCCGTGGCAAGTGGTGTCCTTCTGCCCCTCGCTAGCCCGACAAATAGCTGGGCGGCCCTGCCTAACGTGCCGAGTGCCTACCTCTACGGCACTGCGGCCAGCCTCAATGGTAGCCTCTACTACATTGGTGGCGCGCCCAACAATGCCTCAAATGGGGTCGTCACTGTGCAGCGGCTGGTAGTGCAGCCCTGCGCCACCAGCACTGTTACTGGCACAGCGACCAACACCGCTACCAGCACCGCAACGCGCACCAGCACCGCCACTAGCACCCCGACCAACACGGCAACGCGCACCAGCACGGCCACCAGCACCCCGACCAACACGGCAACGCGCACCAGCACCGCCACCAACACCGCAACGCCGACGAACACGCCAACCGCCACTGGCACCGCAACGCCGACGAACACGCCAACCGCCACTGGCACCGCAGCTAACACGGCCACCAGCACTGCTACTTTGACCAGCACGGCCACCAGCACCAGCACCGCCACCAGTACTGCAACGCCGACGAACACGCCAACCGCCACCAGCACCAGCACGGTAGTGAATACGGTGACAGCTAGTAGCACGGCGGTGAACACAGTGGTTGGGGCGACGGCTACCCCATGCAGCATCAACTACCCCGACGTGCCAACCGAGTACGTCTTCTTCGGCTACATCCGCTATCTAACTTGCAACGGCATCGTCAGCGGCTACCCAAACGGCCTGTTCCGCCCAGAGAACAATATCACCCGCGCTGAGTTCAGCAAGATGGTTAGCCTCGCCTATGCTGTGCCGCAGGCCACGCCAACCACGCCAGCCTTCAACGACGTAGCGCAGAGCTACTGGGCCTATGGCTACATTGAGGGGCTACACGCACGCGGGGTGATCAATGGCTACCAGGATGGCAGCTTCCACCCTGGCGCGAACATCAGCCGGGCCGAACTGGTCAAGATGGTAGTCGTTGTCTCTGGCACGGCTGCCCAGACCAGCAATACTCTCTACCCTGACGTACCAGCCAGCTACTGGGCCTACAGCTACATCCAGACGGCAACCGCCAGGCAGTGGGTGGGCGGCTTCGGGAACGGTAGCTTCGGGCCGAATGCTGCTGCTACTCGCGGCCAACTATCGAAGGTACTCTACCTCAGCATCGCTTTCCCGCTCGCGCACTAAGCAGCAGCTAGCAAGGGCAGCAGCCTCTCGCTCGCGGTGGGGGCTGCTGCCCTTGCTAGTGTGGTTAAATCTGGATTAGAAAGCCGCTGCCCGTTTTGCCGGTTCCTCCCACTTCAGGTATAATTGTAGCAGAGAACAAACTTCTGTCTGCTAAGATTGTGCCTAAAGAGGGGAATCTCCGTTGGCAAAATATCTGCCCAACCGCTGGGCCATCAGCCGCCTGCTCGTCCTTGCCCTTACCGCCCTGCTACTGGTGGCGGTTGCCTGCGACCAGAGCAGTAGTGTCAGCAACCCGATCTACGTGCCGCCCAGTGGAGGTAGGGCAGTCAACACGGTGCCAGTCGTCGGCCAAAGCACGCCAATCCGCATCGTGGATTTGCAGCCAACCGCCGCTGGTACCCTCGATCTCGCGGCCCCCACGCCCCCGCTCACCCAGGCCGGGGTGGAGGCTGCCGAGCTACGCTTTGAGCCGAGCGGCGACTACTACACTGCCAGCCCACTCAAGGTGTTGGTCAGGTTGGCGGGCGAACATAGCAGCGACATCCTCTCCGCCAGCCTCAGTGTCTACGACGAGCAGGGCAGAGCAGCCCTCTACGGTGGCGAGTCGCTCAACCCCTACGCGATGTTCCCCAGCATGGAGCCGGGCTGGTGGCAGGCGCAACTCTCCACCCCCTCGCAGGCGGGCCGCTACTACTTTGTGCTAGACACCATGAACTACCAGAAGCAGCAGCAGCACTTTGTTCTGCTAGCCAAGCCGCTGGCAGTCGCCGAAGACCCCAGCCCGCTGAGCAGTGGCCTCACCATTGCGCGCAACAGTAACATCTGGTTGACCACCCTCGACGGCAAACGCCAGCGCAAACTTACCTTCTACCCAGAACTGCGCTCCTGGGCGAAAGACCCGGTGTGGTCGCCCGACGGTAAGCAAATCGCCTACACCTACGCCGCCGAGCCGCGCGACCCGATGGCCGACCAACTGAGCGAGTTGTGGATTATGAACGCCGACGGTAGCGGCAAGCAGCAGCTAGCCGCCCACGTAGCGGATGAGAACCTGGAGGCGGCGCAGTGGTCGCCCGACGGCAAGCAGATTTACTATCATGCGATGAAGTGGCAGTACGACGCGCAGGGCAACTTTACTGGGCAGAAGTGGGATGTGCGCCGCCTCGATCTGGCTAGTGGCAAGAGCGTGTCGCTGATCGCCAACGCCCAGTTGCCCCGGCTGGACGGCCAGCACTTGTTCTATGTAGAGACGTTGCCAGAAGACGAGGGCATGGCCGCCACCGTTGCCGCGCTGCCCACCCGTCCCGGCAATGTGCAGACTACCCCGATCCCCACCACCGCCCAGCGGTTGATGATCGCCGACCTGGACGGCAAGAACGCGAAGCAGGTGTTGGGTAGCGAGTTCATCGCTATCTATGCTCCCGCCGTTGCGCCCGGCGGCCAGCGGGTAGTCTTTGCGGCGATTGGCGGGCCACAGACTCCCCCGCAGGCCAGCCTGTGGGATGGCTTGGTCGGCTTCTTCGGCCCCACTGCGGCCTCAGCGCATGGCCTGCCCTGGGACTTGTGGATCGTCAACAGCGACGGTAGCGGCCTACGTCGCCTCACTAGCCTGAACGAGGATATGCCTTACGCAGTCTGGTCAAAGGACGGCACGCGGCTGATCTTCGTCGGTGCAACCGGCCTCTACCAGCTTGATCCCGCCACCGCCGCCCTCACCCAGTTCCAGAAGTACGAGAACGGCAGCCACACAGAGCTTTCCTGGCATGAGTGATTTTGGGGTCTGGCAGCTAGCTGGTGGGGTGGCGGTGGCGCAGAGTCGGATGATACACTTATATGCAGAACTTTCGCAAAATTGGTCTTGCCCTCTTTGCCGCCCTGCTGCTCAGCTTCGCAGTCAGCGGGGTTAGTTTGGCGCACTCGCGGCTGACGGGTTCGACCCCAGCGGCTGGCGCGCGGCTGGCGCAGTCGCCAGAGCGCATCGTGATCACCTTCAGCGAGGGCGCAGAGCCGGAGTTCAGCACCTTCGCCCTGCTCGACCGTAGCCGCACGCACTTTGAGCTTGACCACCCGCCGCTGCTTGAGGGCGACAAGGTATCAATCTTTGTCCAGCCGAACCTGCCGCCCGGCGCATATACTGTGCAGTGGAAGGTCGTTTCTGCCCTGGACGGCCACCTGACGCGGGGCAGCATCCCCTTCCGCATCCTCGGTGCAGAGCCGACCGCCATCGCTGGGGCAAGCCAACCGCTGACCGCCACTGCCCCGCTGACCACGGCGCAGGCGACCGCCGACCCACCTGCCAGCGAGCAGCCAACCGACGCGGCGGCCACCACTGGCGATGGTAGCGGCAGTGAGGAGACGCAGCAGGCGACCCCGCTCGACGTGGCAGTGCGCTGGTTTAGCTTCCTGCTGGCGGCGACCCTCGTGGGCGGGGCCGCCTTCGCTCTGTTTGTGCAGCCAAGTGGGGTGGCTGGGTTGCCAGTGGATCAGCGCACGGCAACTGGCCGCCGCTTCAGCCGCCGCTTCGGGACGTTGGGGCTGCTGGTCGGCGGCCTGCTACTCCTCAGCCTGCTAGCCGAACTGCTGATGCAAGGGGCGCGGGCAACGGAGAGTAGCGTGGGGGCGGTGCTGGGCAACCTGAACGTGGTCAACGCACTTCTCAGCAGCGATTTTGGCCTCTACTTCAAGTTGCGCTTCGCCGCTGCACTAGCGATGGTAGCCCTGCTGCTAATCAGCTATGCCCTCGGCAGCTACCGCCGTTGGTTGTGGGCCGCCCTCGTGCTGCTGGGTAGCAGCTACTATCTCGCGCTGTCCCTCAGCGGCCACGCGGCGGCGGCCAGCAAGGAAGCGGGCGGGGGCTTGGTGCAGCAGATTGCGCCGCTTGCCGACCTCAGCCACCTGCTGGCGACGGCCTTCTGGGTCGGCGGCATCTTCGCCTTTGTCTTTGTTCTTCTGCCTCAGCAGCGGCTGCTGACCGCGGCCCACCGCCCGCTCCTGCTGCGCCCCACTATCCGCCGCTTCAGCCAGCTAGCAGTGGTCAGCGTGATGGTGCTGGCGGTCAGCGGCACGGTCAGCTATCTGGCGCACCGCCCCACCCTGGCTAGCACGATCAGCAGCGATTATGGGCGGGCGATCTTGCTCAAGGTGCTGCTGCTGCTACCCCTGCTAGCCCTGGGCGCGTTCAATCTGTTGCGGGTGGCACCGCGCCTGGCTGCAAGCCCGCCTGTGCAGGAGCGCGCAGAGGAGAACACAGCGTCCGGCTTCAGCCGCATTGTTGCTGCCTTTCGTCGCAGCGTGCGGGTCGAAGCGGTGCTACTCAGCGTCGTACTGGTCGCCTCCGCCTACCTCACCCTCTCCGCGCCGAGTGGCGAGCAGCCAACCGCCGCTGCTGCCATCCAGCCGACCGCCCTCGCCCTCGCGCCCCGCCCGCTGGCAACTGCCACTGCAAGCAGACCTCAGCCGCAGCCTACGCCAACAGTTGACCTGTTTGCCAGCGGCCCCCCGGTGGTTGCCAGCCCGCCGCTGACGATCAGCCAGCAGGTGCGCGGCTTCACCGTCACCCTCAGCCTCAACCATGCCGACGATGACCTGTTGACTGCCCTCCTCGCCGATGCAAGCGGCCCCCTCCTGCCTTGTGCTGCTACGCCCAGCCCTGGGGCAAACTGCGTGCTGAACGCCGCCCTCGTCCTCACTCAACTTGAGGATAGCACTACCGACCGCCTGTTGGCCGAGGCCCAAAGCGGGGGCAGCTTCGTGGTACCGCCCGCCCCCTACCTCAATCTGGACGGCAACTACCAGGTCGTCGCGGTCTTCCGCCGCTACAACCAGCCGCAGGATGTGAAGGCTGCCTTCCGCTACACCCTCGCGGGTGGCAGCTTGCGCGGCAAGGTAGGCGAACTGCTCAACGTCGCGATCACCACCGACCCCGACCCTGCCCGCTCCGGCCCAGTCAATCTCCGCTTCCGTCTGAGCGACAACACCGGTCAGCCGATCAACGACGCGACAGTGAACGTGCAGGGTATCATGGCGGCCCACGGCCACCTCGCCGACCCCTTGACCGCGAAGTTCGTCGGTGACGGCAGCTACGCCGGGCCGCTGCTGCTGAGGATGGGCGGCGGCTGGGCCTTCGACCTGAGCGTAACCCGCCCCGGCCACGAACCACTGTTGGTGGAAACCTCACTCGACGTGGAGAAGTCCGACCTGGACCTTACCCCCTACCCCACCCCGAACTTTACCCCGAAGCCCTGACGGATTTGGCCCCCAGAGTTGTTAGAATGAGGATTGTTGATGACAAAAGTAAACGTTTTGGCAAATTATCTTAGCGGTCTGTTTGTCTTGGCCCTGCTCTGCCTTACGCTGGTTGGCTGCGGCGACGACGGGGGGCAGTCACTTGCCTTGCAGAGCCAGCCCAGCAGTGGCGATCCCTGCGCGGCAGGGCCGGATGCCAGCCAGCTAGCTAGCCGCGCCGCCGCCGCAATCCACTACACCCCGCAGGGCCGCGTCTTCGTTGCTGACCAGCTTGGCGACACCGTGAGCGTGATCGACGTGGCTAGCAACCAGCGGTTCAACGCGATCTCCACCGGGCGTGGCCCCCACCACGTGGCGGTCAGCCCCGACAACCGCGAACTGTGGGTTACGCTCTATGGCGAGAAGTTCTTGCAGGTCTTCTGCGTCAGCAACGGTGCGCCACTGGCGAAGATCGCAAGCGACGGCCAGACCGACGACCTCGCCTTCACCCCCGACGGCAAGTATGTATTCGTCAGCATGGGGCAGGACAACAAGCTGTTGGCGGTTGAAGCCAGCAGCTACAAGGTGATCGAGAAGATCGCGGTGGGCAAGGTGCCACATGGGGTGCGGGTGCGGCCCGATGGCAAGGAAGTCTACGTCACCAGCACGAGCGACAACACGGTGACGGCGGTAGAGGTAGCGACGCGCAAGGTGGTTGCCACCATCCCGGTCGGAGCGGCCAACCCCTTCGAGCTAAACTTTAGCCCAGACGGCAGCCGCCTCTACGTCAGCAACTTCCTCGGCGGCAGCCTGTCGCTGATCGATACCGCCAGCCATGCCCGCCAGCCCCAGCGCGGCTTGTGGCGCACCGGTAATCAGCCTGCGATGATCTGGCTGGACAGCAAGGGCAGCCTCTACGTCGCCTGTGAGGGAGACGGTAGGGTGTGGGTCTACAACACGGTGGAGGGTAGTGGCAAGCCTGTTGACCGCATCACGGTCGGCAAGCAGTCGCACGGCATCGTAGCCGCCAACAACGGCAACCTCTACGTGACCAACGTCAAGGACAACAGTGTGACAGTGATCGACGGCCAGAGCAACAAGTTGCTGACCACCATCGCGGTCGGCACCGCCCCCAATGGCCTCGTCTACTCCGCTTATGCGGGCAAGCCGCAGTAGAGCTGCGCCGTTCGACCAGAGCGGTAACGGCGCAACTTAGCTGGTACTTACGGCAGCAACCGTTCGGGGGCAGGCTGCGGCGTTGACAGAGTGGCAGCAAACGGCTAGAATAAGGCGCAAGCAAACCAACAGGGAGAGAACGATTGAACGAGCAGCCTGACAACTTCCCCGCCCTCGAAGCGGAGCAATTCATTCGCCTGAGTACCTACCGCCGCAGCGGTGAGCCAGTGCATACCGCCGTCTGGTTTGCCTATCACGAGGGCAGACTCTACGTGCAGACGATGCCCGACGCAGGCAAGATCAAGCGCATCCGCAACGACAGTGCGGTGACGGTGGCCGCCAGCGACCGCATCGGCAATCCGACTGGCCCCGAAGTGGCTGGGTACGCTCGCATCCTGGACGACGGGCTAGAGCAGCGGATGGCTGAGGATATCATCCAGCACAAGTACGGCGAACAGCGCACCCAGTTGATGGCCCAGATGGGCGGCGATATGCTCAAGCGGGCCTACATCGAAATCGCGCCAGCGGGTGAGTAATGGCTGACGCAGCAGAGAAAAACGAGCAACCCACCCCGCCGCCCCCCGTTCGCCTGTCGCAACGGGAGGTACGGCGTAACTTCAGCCTCGGTGTGCTGAATGGTGCCTTCTTCAACCTGGTCACTGCCTTCATCTCGCCAACCCTCGTCCTTGCCCTGTTTGTCAGCAGGCTGGGAGGTGGCAACATCCTGGTTGGCCTGATCCCAGCGATCACTACAGGCTCCTACCTGCTGCCACAACTGTTTGTTGCTGGGCGGGCGCAGGCCCAACCGCTGGTAATGCGTTGGTACGCAACCAGCGGGGTAATCCGTATCACCAGCTTCGTGCTAATCACCCTCAGCACGCTGTTCCTGGCAGGCGACGCGGCCAATTACGCGCTGTTGCTGCTGCTCTTTTACCTGTTCTACATTGTCACTTCACTGGCGGCGGGGGTCTCGGCTATCCCCTGGATCGCCATGGTAGGCAAGGTGATCCCTCCCCGGCGGCGCGGTCTGTTTTTCGGGCTGCGGAACTTCAGCGGTGGCCTGCTGGCCCTGGCTGCCAGCGGCATCATCAAGCTGCTGTTGGACGAGGGCAACCGACCCGGTAGCCCGATAGCCTTCCCCCTCAACTTCGCGATCATCTTTGCGATCACTACCGTGCTGATCATTGGCGGGATCATCTCCTGGGTGCTGATCCGCGAGCCAGCGCAGACCAGTGTGCCACAGCCGCTCAGTGTGCTACAGATGTTGCGGCGCGGCCCTGGCAACCTGCGCGCCGACCGCAACTACCGCTACTTCCTGCTGGCCCGCATCCTGCTGGCCCTCTCGGCCATCGCCGACCCCTTCTATATCGTCTATGCCACGCGCAGCCTGGGGGCCGCCGACAGCATCGCTGCCCTCTACATCGCCGCCCTAACCATCGCCAGTATCTTCAGCAACCTGATCTGGTCGCCGCTGGCCGACTTTGGGGGCAACCGTCGGATGATGATCCTGACCGCCCTCTCGGTGGCGGTGGTGCCGACCAGTGCGCTGCTGATCCCCTTGTTGGTCAGTGGGCAGGGGGTAGCAACCGCCTTCGCGGTGGTCTTTATCTTCAGCGGCATCGCAGCGGGGGCGGCCAACATCGTCAACCTCAATGTGCTGCTCAACATTGCACCCGCCGCCCGCCGCAGCGAATACATCGGCTACCTGAACACCATCCTCGGCATCTTCACCTTCTTCCCCGTCCTCGGTGGCAGCCTGATCGACTGGGTTGGCTACCAGTTCGTCTTCATCCTCGCCACCGTGTTTGGCTTCCTCGCGCTGCTCTCCTCCTTCAGTCTCAGCCGCGGCAAGATCGAGGAGTAGCAAAGGCTGGCGTGGTGGGTGGCTGGCCTACTAGGGAAGGGTGGGGTGGTTAGCTGGCTTGCAGGCTCAGTTCACTGGTCGGGCGACCGCCACGAGTGATGGTCGGCGCAGGCAAGGCGGCTATCTCCTGCCGCAGATCAGGCTGGGGCTGGGTGGCAAGGGCGCGTAGTTCGAGAGCCACTGCTGCAATCTGATCGCTGGCGGCGGCAACCCCCGCTGCCGCCACTTGCAGACTCCGCATCGTCTCCACCACCTGCTGGCTGGCACTGCGTTGCTGCTGGGTGGCAAGGGTGATCGCCCGTGTGCGGGCAGTAGTGCTGCCCACCAGGTCTATCA
>JBBROH010000009.1:0-41446 GCA_038229595.1 Chloroflexia bacterium
CAGCGTGGTGCCGATCAATGTAGACCTCAGCAGCGCGCAACCCGATGGCGACGGCACCTACACTCTCACCCAGACTGTTACCAACGTAGACAAGCGGTGGGATGGCACAACGCCCCGCGTCCACGTGCAGTATGTTCTCACCCAGTAGCCCAACCTCAGCAAGTAGACGAACAGTGGGCGCAGCCAGATGGCTACGCCCTTTCGTTTAGCCCCTTGCGGGCAGCAGACCTCTCAGCAGTGAGCAGCGGATCGTGTTCGTGCGTCTCAATGCCAAGCGGGTGGTCGTCATCCTGGGGGCGCAACTGGCGGTCTACCCGGTCGGGGATGATGTACAGGATGGGGACAAAGCAGTAGAGGCCAGCACTGAGCCAGAGGCCATTGGGGATGAAGGCAACCAGGATAGCCAGCAGGTAGATCACCGGGGCTTGCAGGCACTTCCGCACTACCGAGCGCACCGCCCGACTGGGCAACTCAGCATCCACCATGCGCCGCCCCGTGGTAGCGTAGAGCCAGACCGCGCAGAGCGCGACCCACCTTACCATAGACCGCCCCTCGGTTCATTCAGGAGGCTGACATTGCCTACATCCCCACTCCCTCGCCCGCCACAGGCAGATCGAGCGGGCCAATCCCCCCTGGGTAGAGCAGGGCCAGGGTCAGGTCGGTGAGGAGCGCACGGTAGTGCAGACCGCCGACGGGCGCAGCCAGCAGCGCGTCGCGGATGCTACTCTGCAACTCGGCCACCGTTGCAATCTGCACCGCCTTGATCTCGTGCGTGTCTATCGCCTGCAAGGGGCCGCTATCTGGCAACACGCTGGCGGTGCAAACGTGCGACACCCAATCCAACTGCTCAAGCTGCCCGCTGGCTAGCTGGCAGGTGAAGCGGGCCTTCAGCCGCAAGAGGTAGCGTTCCAGCCGAATGCTCAGGCCCGTCTCCTCATAGCCCTCGCGCACCGCCCCCGCCACGAAGTCCTCACCTACGTCCACCCCACCACTGGGGGCGCGCCAGACCCCTGGCTGGTGGTTCCACTTCTGGATCACCACGAAGCTGTTGGCTGCACCCGCTGGGGTGATAAAGAGGGTAACATCGTGGTTGCGCTGCTTCCGCACCGTAGCGCGGGTAACCACAAACTCGCGCTCGACCATCGCCGCCCCCACCTGCATCTCCAACGGCTGGCCGTAGACCGCCGAGACCGCTGCCAACACCTCGTCTGTGATGTGCATGGTTTGTGTTTTTCCTCCCTGAAATCAACAAAGCCAGTCGCGCTGGGCTGGCTCCATTATAACACGAAGGCTGGGCCGTGCCTCAAGTCCAGATGATGAAGTGGCAGCCAGCCGCGCCCATCTTCATGCAAGCATCCTCTGTGACGTAAACGGGCTGTTCTAGCAAAGCGCGCAAGATCACCCGGTAGAACTCGGTCAGCATATAGCAGACTGGTTCCTTGCTAGCCTCGATCAGGGTGCAGTAGGGGCAGGGTTGTAGCAGGTAGTGAACGCGCCCATCCTCAATCCGCACCTCGCGTCGAACCTGGGTGGAGGACAGCTGCATATTGCCCATCGCCACCATCGCAGCTTGCAACCGCTGCTGCTCTGGCAGGGTAGCAAGGTAGTCGGCTAGCTGCTGGAAGTCGGGGTGGGCGAAGTACTGCATCGCGGTATGTGCGCCTAGCTTGCGATAGAGGATGAAAGCAAGGCTGCGGTTGAGGTTGCGGTAGGCAATCGCCGTCAACTGCGCCAGTTCCAGGCTACTAGCCATGTTCTCGTCGCTGTCAGGTGGCAACTGCTGGCTGAAGCGGCCCAGCCCCGCCTCCTCCAACATCCCAATGTACTGGTAGCCCGCAACCGAGCGCAGGGAGATGATCACGCTGCGGATCAAGCGCGCTCTGATGTCGTAGGCTGGCTGGTCGGCTGGCTGGCTCATTGGCAACCCTTCTGTTAGTAAAGTGGAAAGAACTAGGGCTTAGCCGGGCCTCAAGTCCAGAGGACAAAGCGGCAGCTAGCAGCACCCATCTTCATGCAGGTTTCTTCCTTCACCTGCACTGTGCGGTCGAGTAGCTTGCGGCAAACCACCTGGAGAAACTCCGACACCATGTAGCAAACTGGCACCTTGCCATCCTCAATCAGGGCGCAGTAGGGACAAGGCTGCAATTCGTAGTAGACAAAACGCCCCTCTTGCTTGATAGTAGCCCTGATTGCACTAGAGAGGATTTGCATTCGGCTGATCGCCTGCAAGCCTACTAGCAGTTGTTCGCTCTGTGGTCGGTCGGCCAGCAGGCTTGCTAGCTCCTGGAAGGCCGGGTGGAAAAAGTATTGGTTGGCGGTATGCGCCCCCATGTTGCGGAAGAAGATAAAGGCAAGGTTAGGATTGAGGGCGGTGTAGGTTGCTGCGGTCAGGCGGGCTACCTCATAGCTGCTGGCTACCAGATCGTCACTGTCGGGCGGCAATTCGTGCTTAAAGCGATCCATCAGCGAGTCCTGTAGCAAGCCATAGTAAAGCGGCCCTGCAATCTCACGCAGCGAGATCAGGGAGTTTCGCACCAGCCGCGCTTTGATGTCATAGACCGGCCCCGCCGTTTCGTTCATCCACCCTACCCCCTGTTGCTAACACACCCACATCTATGTTACAGTATAACATGGTAGTCAATAGTGGTGGGTGCAAGATTAACAACGTTGAAGGTGCCGCAACTGTTATGCTAGGCCAGGCCGAACCAGCGCAGCAGGCCAAAGGCTAGCAGCCCCGCCGCGATAGTGAGAGCCATATTGCGGCTGAACCAGGCCACCACCACCCCGAACAGCCCCGCCGCCAACTGCGCGTCAAGGTGCAGGCTGCCACGGGGGATCAGCAGGTCGGGAGTGATCAGCGCGGCGAAGATTGCGGGCGGCACGTAGCGCATGAAGCGTTCGAGGGTCGGGTTGATTGCCCCCCGCAAGGAAAGTAGTGGCAAGGCGCGGCAGGCGTAGGTGACCAGGGCCATACCGAAGATCGTCAGCCAGATGTTCATTCGCGGCCCTCCAACCACATCCCGGTCAGGCTACCACCCAGCGCACCGATCAGCAGATACCACTTGTCGGGGATCAGCAGGTGGCAGACGAGCGAGAGCAGGCCACCAACTGCCGCCGCTGCTACCATAGGCCGCGAGCGCAGGTAGGGCAGTAGCATCACGCTGAAGCTGAGGGGGAAGACGAGGCCGAGACCGAACTGGGTTGGGTCGCTGATCGAGCCGCTGAACAGCAGGCCAAGCAGGGTACTGACTTGCCAGACGGCGTAGAGGGCGACTTCTGCGCCCACCATGCGGCCTGGCCCCGCCTGGCGCACCGTCACCTGCCGCACGCTGACGGCGAACGACTCGTCGGTGAGCTGGAAGGCGAGGGCGGCGCGCTGCCACCAGGGGAGGTGGCGCACGAAGGGAGCGAGGGTCGCACCCATCAGCAGGTGGCGCAGGTTGATCACCAGGGTAGCAAAGATGATCGAGAAGGGGTTGGCAGCAACGGCAAAGAGGCCCGCCCCAGCAAACTGCGCCGCCCCTGCGTAGACCAACAGCGACATCCCCTGCGTCTGCCAGGGGTCGAGGCCAGCAGTGCGGGCTGCCAGGGCATAAGCTACGCCAAAGGGTGCCACCCCAATCCAGAGCGGTATGGTGTCTAGAAATCCACGCCGAATGTCGGCGGCAGTGTAGGGCAGCGAGTCAGGTCGGGCAGTCAGGTCAGCTTTAACCAATCTCTCATCTATGTTCATCGCAGCGATCCTTGTGGTACGTACTATGTGCGGCAGCGGTTCTTTGCTGTGTACAGAACTTTACACCCCCAGAGTATACCGCTTGACAGGTGCAGCGGGCAAGTTAGCGTACAATGGCTTCGTGCCGTGCGAACGGTAAGGTGATGGTAAGGTTAGGAACAAAGACGGAGGGACTCGTGGAGAACCAGAACGAAACCAACAATGTCGTTGAACGCTGTCGGGCTGGAGAAGTTGAAGCCTTTGACCTGCTGTTTGACCAATATAAGAGCCACGTTTATCGGATCGCTCTTGCACTGATGCGCCACCCCCAGGATGCAGAGGACGCAGTGCAGGATGTGTTCATTGGCCTATTGCGCTCAATTCGCACCTTCGACCCCCAACGCGGCGTGTTTGAACGCTGGCTCAACCAAGTCGTCGCCAATCACTGCCGCCGTAAGTTGCGCCGCCACTTCCTCAGCGTCTCCCTCAGCAACCTCTGGGGCAGCAACGATGAGGATGCGGTTGAGTTCGACCTGCCCGACCACACCCCCAGCAATCTGCCAGAATACGTGGCCCAGACCAACGACCTGCGCCGCCAGATGTGGGTAGTAGTCAATAAGATGGACGACAAGATGCGCTCGGTGGTTGTCCTGCGCTACTACCTAGATATGTCGTGCGCCGAGATCGCTAGCACGCTCCAGATCAACGAAGGCACTGTACACTCACGGCTGCATGAGGCCCGTCGCCGCCTGCAACTAACGCTGCAAAGCGACGGTCTAACCGAGGCTTTCGGCTTTCTTGAAGGAAATCGCCGCAGACAGACTATAACTCAACATAGGAGTGCAAAATTAGAGGTCGAGGTTTGAGCGACAATGGCAGAATACGACAGGGTTGACGACTCCCGCAGCCTGGATGCTTACCTGGATGGCACGATGGCTAGTGGTGACCAACAGCAGTTGGAGGGGCGGATCGCAGCGGATGCGGCTTTCGCCCGCGAAGTGGCGGCGGCACGCGGGACAGAGCGGCAGGCACGCGCAGCATTGCAAGGCCACCTGAGCCGTCAGGTGATCAGCGACCAGGCGGCAGGGCGCATCCGGGCGGCGATGCACGCGACGATGAGTGGGCAATCGCCGCCGCACTCTAGCCCGGTGGCCCGCCGCCAATTGAAGATCGGCTATGCGCTAGCGACTGTAATCCTGCTCGCTAGCTTTGGCGTGTTGGCTGTCAGCCTCCTTGCCAACAGCCAGCCGAACCAGCTTGCTGGCCCCAATACGCTCCTTACTGCTGACTTCCGCTATAGCCAGCAGGCACCAGACGGCCTGATCGTGCAGTTCAGCTACAGCGGCATGGGGGCTGACACCTTCCGTTGGGAGTTTGGCGACGGCAGCAGCAGCACTGAAGCCAACCCCGCCCACCGCTACCCCAGGGTGGACACCCTCTACCAGGTTACTTTGCGCGCCAGCAACAGCAAGCTGGGCCAGGCCGCCCCACCAGTAGTCAAGCCCATCACCCTCAGACCGCCTGCCCCACCTTGAGCATCAAAGAGGATAACCAAAAGCCCCTCCTGGTTGCAGGGGGAGCTTCCTTTTGCTGGTAGTCACCCCTCACAGCACGAGTGCGTAGAAGATGAGGAAGACTATCCCGACCAACAGTAGTGCAAGGAAGCTACCAGGGCTGGCTACTATGCGGTTGATCGCTGCCGCTGCGAAGACCACCACCGTCCATAGTAGCCCATCGAGGATGAACGCTCCCCATCGCCACTGAGCGAGGTTGAGGACGGTAGCCGGGTTGTCGAGGGCCGTAAAGGGGTCTTCCTTCGCCACCGTCGCGGCGGTGTAGGGAAAGGGGAAGCCATAGCCGACGTAGTAACGCCTATTCACCCCGTCCGACCTGTTCTCCTCAGTTGTGCTGACCATCAGGCTGAACAAGGCCAGCAGCAACCCCACGCTCAGCGCGAGGGCAAAGAGGGTGGGATTGGGCTGGAAGGGAGGACGCACAATGGGGGCGGGTTGCTTTTCTTCTTCGTCCAAGTTGTCTCCTAACGCTCCCAGGCCCAGAGCAGCGGCATCCGCGTCACCGCGATCAAGGCGACCGCCACCAGGATCGCAGTGAGGCTAAATAGTAGCCAGCGGCGCGGTGCGGTCAGGCCGAACGCGACTGCGAACCAGAATAGCAGGTTGGTGAGGAAGGGGGTTACCTGCCAGTCGCTGCCCTCTCCAGCCCGGCTAACTGTGTTCTCGCTGCGCTGCTGGAGGAGAGTGAGTTGCTGAAAGTAGCCGAAGGGGAAGCCGTAGCTGACTACCCGCTGCGCCACCTGTTCGCCAGGCAGCATCCTACCACCGTCGCGGATAGTCAGCCCCGCAACGGTCAGCAGCAAACCAACCACCAGAGCGAAGGCCACACGGCGGTAGATAGTTTGGAAGATGAACATCCGATCTGCGCTAGTTACCATGCTTGCCCCACCTTGTCCCTCGCAGGGGATAAGAAGATCAGCCCACCGCAGTACAGATCAGCCCCCAGTCAGGCCGACCAACAGATCGCTCTCTGGGTTCTCCGTCACCGCAACCAGGGAGCGGGCGCGGATGAACCAGTCGTGGCCGAAGGCAAGCGTCTGCAAGTCCTCTGGCATAGTGAAGAACACGCCATCCTGGGAAAACTGGCTGCGGTGGCAGTGGGCCGCCTGGAAGACCAGGTTGGTATAGGCGGTATTGTCCATTTTGGTCGTCACGCGGACAGCCTCAGCGATGCTCCGCTCCCTCTCCTTCTGTGTCTCGTCGGCCCGCTTCTGCCTGTCCTCCTCACTCAGATCGGCTGGCTCCTCGTCGTCACCCCAGGGCGAAGGCAGGCCGCGCTCCTTGAGGGTCTCCGTCAGCTTCTGCCAGTCCTCGATGTTCCAGGAGGTGTAATAGAGCTTCTTTGCCTGCCAGGGTGCGCCCGCCTGCGGGTAGAGGGCGGGGTCAGCGGCGGCATCGAAGGCGGCGACGGCAATGCGATGCGCGTTGATGTGGTCGGGGTGGCCATAGCCGCCGAACTCGTTGTAGGTAACGATCACCTCTGGCTGATAGTGGCGCACGTGGGCCACCAGCCTGCCAATCGCCTCCTCCATGTCGGCCATGTGGAAGGAGCGGGGGTCGTCGTTCTCCGCCGTCCCCACCATGCCGCTATCACGGTAGCCGAGTTGCTCCGAGTGCTGCACGCCGAGGATCGCCAAAGCGCAGGCCAGTTCGCGCAGGCGGATTTCGCCGAGGATGGGGCGTGCCTCCTCCTCTTTCAGGTCGGGGTCGTGGATTTCGCCTGCCTCACCTCTCGTGCAGGTGACAAGCACGCATTCCACCCCCTCATGGGCGTAGCGAGCCAACAGCGGCCCGGTGCCGATCAATTCGTCGTCAGGGTGGGCGTGTACCGCCATAACCGTCAGCTTACCATTGTACATAGTGCCTGCTTGCTCCTCCAGCGTGTGATCTTCAGACCCTAATATACACCAGCAGCGGGGGATCGTCAACGTGGCGTTGGTATTCAGGCTGGAGGCAGCAACGACTAGCGGGCTGGGGCAGACGCTAGCAGTCAGGCCAGGGCTGCCTGCTCTGGCTTGGGCCTGGTAGCGAGAATAACGGTAGTAGCAACCACGCAGTAAAGTACGAACGGCCAGACTGTGCCGAGCGTAGAGATGCCAATCAGCAAGGCCGCCACCAGGCCAGCCAGCACCAACCAGCTCACTATCTTGTCCTGCCTACTTTTGGGCGCAGCCGCTTTGGGCGGCAGCACCCTGTAGTGGCCTGTATACACGAGCAGGATCAGCAGCAGGCAGTAAGCAGTTGCCGCCGGTAGTCGCCAGAGGTAGCCAGTAGTGAACCAGGCTACCCCAATGGCAAGTACCCAGGTGGTCAGCAGGTACCAACCAGCTTCAGGGGTAAAGCTGCGGGCCGCTTTGACAGGCGGCAAATCTACCTTCGTTGGCTGCAATCGCTTTCCCTGTAGCAGTAGCAGCAGGTAGTAGAGGCCGATGACGATGAACTGCACAGGGTTGAGATTGGTAACGAAGATCAAGGCAATAAGGTACAATTGGGTTACTGCCTGCCACCACTCTGGCTTTACCGGGCTGGGAGCCAGTTCGCGGGTCTGCGCTGTGGGCTGGAGCAGCAAGGGCGCACTCTGCGGCTGCTCATCGGGGGTGTAGATCATGCTAGTACCTCTCTGCTTGTTGCTTGCTATTGTGCATCAAGCGGGCCAGGCTTGTCAATCCCCCCCCAGTCAGGTATAATTCCAGTCGCGTCAAGAGCGATCTACGGCTGCAAACCAGGATGATGGGGCAAAAAGATGGCTAAGTATTACAGTTTCACAGTTGGCTGCCAGATGAACGTGGCCGACAGCAATTACATCTGTCGCGCATTGGAGAAGCTAGGTCACATTCCCGTGGACACGGCAGAGGAAGCAGACCTCGTTGTGCTGAACTCGTGCAGCGTGCGCCTCAGTGCCGAGGAGCGGGTTACTGGCAGGTTGGGCGAACTCTACCGGGTCAAGCGCAACCACCCAGAGATGAAGATCGCCCTGACCGGCTGCATGGTGCCGGGGCAGGAGGAGGCTCTGGCGAAGCGGTTCCCGATCATTGACTACTTCTTCAAGCCCTCGGCCTGGGAGGATTTCATCGCGATGCTGCCAGCCGACTTCCGTCAGGCTGTCCCCAGCAACCCTGGCCTGTCCCCCGCGAGCGGCGTGGCAGGAGGGGAAGTAGTAGCAACGCCGCGCCGCTTCAGCAACATGATCAGCTTGCAACCAGCCGACGCGCCGCTGCCTGCTGGGGAGCAAGCGATCTCCACCTTCGGCGACCTGCTGGCAAACCGCGACCCGCTCGACCCTGACTTGCTACTGACCGACCCGCGCCGTTCGCCGCTCTCGCACGCAGAGCAGGCTATCGTGGTCACATCGGGGCGCGAGGGTTCGCCCTTCCCACGCCCACTGGGGACGCTGGCTGCCGCCGAGCAGCAGAATGTAACCGCCTACATCCCGGTGATCTACGGCTGCAACAAGCAGTGCAGCTACTGCGTGATCCCTTTCCGACGCGGGCGCGAACGAAGCCGCACTGTCGTGGACATCGTGAACGAGGTGCGCGACCTGGTGGCGGCTAACGTGCGCGAGGTGACGCTGCTAGGCCAGAACGTGGACACTTACGGCCACGATCTCAGCCCACGTAGTGACCTGGCCGACCTGCTGGAAGCGTTGGAGCAGGTGGACGGCCTCTGGCGCGTGCGCTTCCTCACCAGCCACCCAAAGGACATGAGCCAGAAGTTGCTGGACACGGTGGGCCGCCTGAGCAAGGCTTGCGAACACATCAACCTGCCAGTGCAGGCGGGTGACGACCGCACCCTGCGGGCGATGCGCCGCAGCTACCGCATGGATTACTACAGGGACTTGATCGGGCGCATTCGGGTAGCGGTCCCCGGTGTGTCGCTGGCGACCGACATCATCGTGGGCTTCCCTGGCGAGAGCGAGGAGCAGTTCGCTAACACCTTCGCCATGCTGGAGGAGATCAAGTTTGATGCTGTCCACGTTGCTGCCTACTCGCCTCGCCCTGGCACCTACGCCTACACCCTGGGCGACGACGTGCCGCTGTTGGAGAAGCGTCGCCGCTTGCAGAAGATCGAACATTTGCAGGAGCAGGTGTTGACTGAACTGAATGCCCCGCTGCTTGGTCAGGTGGCGGAGGTGCTGGTCGAGGGGATGCATAACGGTCGGTGGACGGGCCGCACCCGCCCGAACAAGGTCGCGCACTTTGATGGCGCAGCCGGGATAGACTATCGCGGCAGGCTGGTCAACTTGCGGCTGACGAAGGTTAGTGCCTGGTCTGTGCAGGGCGAACTGCTCTAGCTACTGGCTAGAATGCACCGACAGAAGATAGTTAGGGGACAAAACCAAATTAGGCAAAAAGTGCGTAGATTGTGTATAATTTAACTAGCAACCGTGACCCCACCGAGGGGGAGAACAGGGGTAGCCTCAAACGTGAGCCAATACAATCCTGAAGAGAAGAACCGCCTCCGCCGCCTGCGAACCGAGCAGGCGATCAACCTGGCGATGCAGGGCAAGTGGCAGGAGGCCGCCGAAACCAACCGCACGATCATTGCCATGTTCCCCGACGATGCCGAGTCCTACAATCGGCTGGGCAAGGCGTTGGCTGAACTGGAGCAGTACCGCGACAGCCACGATGCCTATAGCAAGGCAAGTGCGCTTGACCCTGGCAATACTATAGCCCAGAAGAACAAGAAGCGGCTGGCGGTGCTGGCTGAACGGCAGACTGCTGCCCCGCGCCGAGGCGCGCCCAGCCAGAGCAAAGCCGCCCCGATTTTGCCCACTACCTTTATTGAGGAGACCGGCAAGAGCGGCACCGCCAGCCTCAACCAACTGGCTTCCGCCGAAGTACTCAACCGGGTGATTCCTGGCGACACCGTGATCCTCAAGGTAGACGGCAATAGCCTGAAGGTCGAGTCCCGCGAGGGCGAGTACATCGGCACGGTAGAGCCGAAGATGGGGCTGCACCTGAGCCGCTTCATCCAGGCAGGCAACCGCTACGCTGCAGCCGTGACCGTGATCAGCGAGAAGCAGGTCAAGATCATCATCCACGAAACCCACCAGGATGCCTCCATGGTCGGTCGCCCCTCCTTCACTTCCCAGGGGATGCCCGCTCCACGCCCCTACGTCCGCAGCACGGCAGTAGCGGAGGACGACGAGGAGAACGCCTACGAGCCAGACTTTGGCGAGGAGAGCGAGGTAGAGGAGAACGACAACGAGGACGAAGTACCCTTCGAGGATGACGACGACGACGATAGCGATGAGGAAGGATGATCCTCTGAAACCGATAGCCACCTGTTTGCATACAAGTGGGTGCAGCGAGGCGCACGGCTGGTGCGCCCCCTTTGCGCGCTGCTGTTGGTCGGCAGTAGCCCCCAATAGGTAGCTGGCACGTACCATGCATTGTAGATAGATTAGCGGCTAGCCAGAGGCACTAGACAAGTGAGGTTGATAGGGATGGAAGACAATAAAAAGCGGGAGGCTGACAAAGGCGTAGCCAACGAGGTTGGTGCGGTCAGCAGCAACGGCTCCACCCCCCACGCCCCTACCAGCGACGTAGGTGGCGGAGCAGCGGAGACGATCCCGCCAGCAGTCGGCTGGCACAGTGATCTGAACGCTAGCCCAGAGATGATCGCCAGCAGCAGCGGCGGTCAGCCAACTAGCATCCGCCGCAGCGTTCACCGCGTAACCCCCCCTGACCCAGATGCTGCTCCCCGTGATATGGCCTGGTCGGAGGTGGCAGTGCAGCAGGGGGTACACCCAGGCGACCGCTACATCAAGCACCTACGCCCCAGCCGCCTGTTCAACCCTGATGGTGCAGATAATCAGCGGGCTAGCGAGGATACGATCAAGCCGCGTGGCCCCTTCAGCCGCTTCACCCGCATCCTCTTTGGCAAGCCACTGGCAACCAGCGAGGCAGCCCACGAGCGGCTAACCAAGGTTAAGGCTTTGGCGATCCTCAGTTCGGATGCACTCTCCTCTGTCGCCTACGCCACCGAGGAGATCGTCAAGACGCTGGCGGTGGCAGGCGTAGCCGTAATCACCGGGGTCAGCATCCCCATCGCGCTGGCTATTGCTACTCTGCTGCTGATCGTTGCCTTCAGCTATCGCCAGACGATCTTTGCCTACCCAAAAGGCGGTGGCAGCTACATCGTCAGCAAAGAGAACCTGGGGGTCAACTTTGGGCTGGTGGCTGGGGCGGCCCTGATGACCGACTACATCCTCACCGTTGCGGTGTCGGTCTCGGCAGGGACAGCAGCTATTGTCTCAGCCTTCCCTGGCGCAGCCAACTCCAAAGTGGTGATGGCTCTCGGCTTTGTGCTGGTGATCACGGTCGTCAACCTGCGCGGGATCAAGGAGTCGGGGGCAGTCTTCTCGGCTCCCACCTACCTGTTTATCCTCACTGTCACCCTGATGATCGTGGTTGGCGTAGTACAGACAGTCAGCGGCTGGGGCTTCTTCACCGAAGATGCGAGTAAGTACCCGGCCCTCGCTAGCCAACCAGAGCAGATTACTGGCTTCGCCTTCGTCTTCCTGGTCATGCGCGCTTTCGCTAGCGGCTGTTCGGCCCTCACCGGGGTAGAGGCGATCTCCGACGGCGTGCCTGCCTTCCACAAGCCAGAGGCAAAGAACGCGGCCACCACGCTGATCGTGATGGTTGGCATCCTCGGCTTCATGTTCCTCGGTATCACCTTCCTCTCGCAAGCCTTCCATGTCGTGGGGGTGACAGCGCAAGGTCAGACCGTGATCGACCAGGTGGCCCGCCACACCTTCACTGGCTTCCTCGGCCCTGTCTACCCGGTCTTCGTGGTAGCGACCACGCTGGTGCTGGTGCTGGCGGCCAACACCTGCTACTCCGACTTCCCCCGCGTCGCTTTCTTCCTCGCCCGCGATAAGTTCCTGCCCAACCAATTTAGCTTCCGCGGTGATCGGCTAGCCTACAACACTGGCATCATCGTGTTGGCTGTCCTTGCTGCACTGCTACTGGTCGTCTTCAAGGCCGAAACGGGCGCACTAATCCCGCTCTATGCCATCGGCGTATTCCTCAGTTTCACCCTGTCGCAGAGCGGCATGGTCAGCAAGTGGCTACGCGAGAAGAACCCCGGCTGGCAGCGTGGCGCACTGATCAACGGCATTGGCGCGGTTACGACTACCATCGTGCTGCTAGTCGTGGCCGTCACCAAGTTCAACAGCGAAGAAGGGTCGGTGATGTTCACCATCGGCGACTTCAAGATACATGAGGGTGCCTGGATCGTGATGATCCTGATCCCGCTGATGGTAGCCATGTTCCGCGCAATCCACCGCCACTACGAGCGGGTGGCGAGCGCGTTGAGCGTCAGCAACCTTGCGCTCAACGACCTCAGCCTGCAACCGCAAGACATCAAGCACGTCGCCATCGTGCCGATCTCCTCGATCAACATCGCCTCGCTGCGGACCATCGGCTACGCTCGCAGCATCTTCAGCAAGGTGATCGCTATCCACGCCACCGACGACCTGGAGGGAGCCGAGCGATTGAAGGAGAAGTGGAGCAAGTACTTCAGCGAAGGCGACGTGCGCCTGGTGATCCTAGAGACCCCCTACCGTTCGCTGGTGCGCCCCTTGATCAGCTTCGTAGAGGATATGCACCAGCGGTACCCGGATCGGGCGGTCACGGTGATCCTGCCAGAGTTCGTCGCCGAACATTGGTGGGAGAACATCCTGCACACCCACACTGCTCTGCGACTTAAGGGTTCGCTGCTGGTTCATCCAGACGTGGTGGTGACAAGTGTCCCCTACCACATTGGTAAGCAGTTCAACATCCTGGGCCGTGAGGATGAGCCAGTTGCGCCGCTTGCTAGCGAACAAGCCAAGAAAGAGAGCTAAACTACACGACAGAAGCCCCTCTCCCAATGGGATGAGGATGCTCTTGTGGCTGCTCAAAGCGGGTTGGTTGTCTTGGCGAGGCGCACGGTGGGGATAGTGAAGATGAAGGTGCTACCCTTGCCCTGCACGCTGTCCACCCACATCCGCCCACCCTGCGCCTCCACCACCTGCTTGCAAAAGGTCAGGCCCAGGCCAGTACCGGCCATGTGGCCCGCCTTGCGATTCTGCACCTGGTAGAACTTGTCGAATATCTTCTGGCCTGCATCGGAGGGGATACCAATCCCAGTGTCGCGCACCCGCACCTCAACCATGCCATCATCCATGCGCCCGCTACTGATCGTCAGGCCGCCAGTCTCGGTGAACTTGAGGGCGTTGCTGATCAGGTTGCTGAAGACGCGGGCCATCTTGGTGCGGTCGCCATAGACAGTCAGCTTGCCACCGCCTGGTACAGCCTTCAGGTAGAGACTGCGCTCGGCTGCCGCTCCCTGCATCTGGCTGACCACTTCGGCGATCATCTCGTTGAGATCGAGAGGGCGTAGCGCGAGCTGCATCTGCCCTGCCTCTAGCTTGTAGACATCTAGCATATCGCCGATCAGGTTATTGAGGCTATTGCAGCTAGCAATTGCCATCTGCACAAAGTTCTGCTGCACCGGGTTGACTGCGCCAATCGAGGGGTCAGCGATCATGTCCAGGCAGCCAAAGATACCAGTGATCGGCCCGCGCAGGTCGTGGCTGATCATGTGGACAAACTCCTCGCGCAGGGCGGCTGCCTCGCGCAGCTTGGTTATGTCGGCCATCGCCACTACGCAGCCGGTTACGCGCCCGCCCGCGTCGCGCAGTGCGTCGCAGCTAACCAGCATCGGCACGCGACTGCCATTGGCTGGGACGATTACGTTCATCTCCATGCCAACTACTTGTTGGCCGCTGCTCAGCACGGTATGCAGGACGCTAGCAAGGCGGCCTTCCTCCTCTGCCAACAAATCCGCTACCTCCAGGCCGATCACCTGTGCGCGGCTTGCCCCCAGCAGGTAGAGGGCGGCGGGGTTGCAGTCGGTCAGGCGGGTAGCCTGGTCAGTAGTCAGCAACACCTCAGCCAGATTGCTCAGGATCGCTTCGGTGCGCTGCTTCTCCTCTAGCACTTCGGTGTGCTTGTAGGCATTGCGGGCTGCAATCATCACCTGGCTGGCAATGGCGGTCAACAAGTCTAGCTGGCCCGCCTGGAAGTGGCCTTTATCGGGGTGGACGAGGGTCAGCACGCCACCTACCTCGCCGCCACTCATCATTGGCACCGAGACTGCCGAACCGACCTTGATCGGGTCGTCGGGGAAGTGTACCCAGCGGTCATCCGTGTCGGTGTCGGTGATCACTACCCCCTGGGCGTGGCGGGCAACCCAGCCGCCCAATCCACTGTCCAACACCTGGTTGACTACGCTCTTGCGCTCCTCGGCGGGCAGGTAGGCGCGGGCAAGCAGGAAGCGGACGACGCGGCGTTCCTGGTCGAGCAGGAGGATGCTGCCTTTGTTCGCACTCAGATAGTCTACGGTCATCTCAATTGTCTTGCTCAAAACGCGATCCACGTCGAGGCTGTCATTGAGTGCGTTGCTGACCTGGTAGAGCAGGTCGATCTTGTTGCGCTCGGCGGTCAGTGCGTCCTGGGTTTGTTTGAGGCGGAGCAGAGAGCGCACGCGGGCCAGCAGTTCGGGGTAGTTGACTGGCTTGACCAGGTAATCGTCCACACCCATCTCAAGGCCGCGAATCTTGTCGCGCAGGTCGCTCTTGGCGGTGACGATGATGATCGGGATGAAAGGGAGGTGGGGGTTGTTCTTCACCCGCTCGGTCACTTCGTAGCCGTTGAGGTTGGGCATCATCAGGTCAAGCACGATCAGGTCTGGCACCTGACGGTCAACCTCGGCCAGAGCTTCTACCCCGTCACAGGCGGTGACCACCTGGTAGCCACCGCCGCGCAAGACGGTGGCGAACAACTCGCGGTTGTCCTCGTTGTCGTCCACGACCAGCACGCGTTGGCGCAGGGCTTCGGGCCGGGCTTCGCTCACCTGTTGCAGAGTGGTAGCCACGCCTGCTACTTCACCCCGCTGCTGATCGCCACGCCAAAGCGGTAGCCAACCCCACGCTCGGTAATTACGTAACGGGTTGGCTCAACGGTATCGCCCAACTTGCGCCGCAGGGTACTCATCCGTACCCAGAGCGACTCCAGTCCGCCCTCATCCTGGTAGTTCCAGGCCCGCCGCAGCAATATGTCGTTGGTGACGACCTTCCCTTCGTTTTGGATCAGGCAGAAAAGCAGACGCGACTCGATGGGCGAAAGGTGGATCTGCTTGCCGCTGACTACTGCCGTGTGGCGGGCAAAGTTGATCGACAGGCCATCGTCCACCAGCAGTTCGCCACCGCTATCCAACAGGGCGTTGTTGATGCGCGAGAGCAGGCGGTTGACGCGGGCGCGCAACTCTGGGTAGCGGAACGGCTTGTTGATATAGTCGTCGGCGTAGTTCTCCAAGCCCTGCACGATGGTATGCTCGTCGGCAACAGCGGTGAGCATGATCACCGGCACCTCGACGTACTTTTGCAGGCGGCGGCTCAGTTCGAATCCGCTCATGCCCGGTAGCATCAGGTCAAGGATCGCCAGGTTGGGGAGGGTAGTCTCCACCTTGTTGAGTGCCTCATTGCCACTGCGGGCGGCTACCACCTCAAAGCCATCGTTGGTCAGATTGACCCGCAGCAGATTAAGGATCGTTTCATCATCATCAACAACAAGGATGCGCTGCCTGCTCATACCTTCCTCCTTACCAAAACCTTACCAGTAGGCTTATTATAGCACGTATCTGGTGCGGTTGCAAAGCGGTTGGCACGGTAGCTGTGCAAGGATGTGAGCAGAGCAAAGCAGCCCCTCCAGCCGCATCTGGTAGGCCGAGATCGTGTATACTAGCCCCAACGACTGCGTACCTTCGCCGCAAGGATGGGCCATGCCGACCGCCAGCCTCAGCCTACAACCAACAGCACCCTACAGCTTCGCGCACGCCTGCACCTATCTGGCAACCGCCTCTACTGCCGTGCTGGATCGGGTAGGCGAACGCAGCTACGCAAGAGCGGTGCGGCTGGCAGGCCGCGACCTGCTGATCAGCATTACCGCTAGCGAAGAAGCAAGCAGCCTGCAACTTACCGTCAGCGGCGCGAGTTTGGCTGCGGACGCGCTAGAGGCAGCAGCGGCCTGGGTGCGCCACACCTTTGCGCTGGACGAGGACGTGAGCGAGTTTGAGCGGCTGGGCGCAGGCGACCCGATCTTCGGCTCGTTGATCGCCCGCTACCCTGGCCTGCGGCTAACGCTGATCGCCGAGCCGTTTGAGGCTCTGCTCTGGGCGGTGATCGGCCAGCAGGTGAACATCGCCTTCGCCCGCAAGCTGCGCCTGACCCTGCTGGAGTTGTCTGGTCGTGAGGGAGAGTTTGCTGGCGGACGCTACCCGCTGATGCCCATGCCAGCAGCGGTGGCCGCGCTCGACCCGGCAGTACTACGCGCCCGCCAGTTCAGCCAACAGAAGGCTAGCTACGTGATCGGCCTAGCCACAGCGGTGGCAAGCGGCGCACTGGATTTCGCGGCGGTCGCAGCCCTCCCGCCCGCTGAAGCACTCGTCTACCTGACTGGTTTTCGCGGGGTGGGCCGCTGGACGGCAGAGTACCTGCTGATGCGCGGCCTCGGTCAGCGCGACAGCATCCCCGCCGCCGATGTGGGCTTGCAAACGGTGATCGGGCGGCACTACGGCTACGGCAGGAAGGCGACCGAAGCCGAAGTGCGGAGGCTGGCCGAGCGATGGCTGGGCTGGCACAGTTGGGCGGCTTTCTACTGGTGGTTCGCCTTGCAGCGTGGCGATTAGGGAGTAGGCAGCCTGGCAGAGGGCTGTGCAGGAGTTCGTGTCTCCCTTGTCGCAGCTTTGGCTCGCAGCCGTAAACCTTCAGCCAACAAAAAGGTGCGCCAGCCAAAGCCAGCGCACCCTTTAGCTTGAGTGCGAGAGCTAGCCAGTTACCTTGTTGCCAGCCGGAGCCGGGTCAGGGATGCGCCTGAGCGCACTGAGCAGGATGAAGCCGAAGCCCACCTTTGCGATCACGTCCACAATCGCGAAGGCAGCTACTTCGATGTCCAGGCCGAACAGCTTCAGACCCTCGGTGCCAAGCAGCCAGGCTACTGGGTAGAAAAGCCAAAGGACAACCAGGATGCTGCTCAACGAGTTGAAGGTAGTCAACGACTCCGCACTCTGGCTGGCTGCCTCGGCACGTACCTGCCCAAAGAGCAAGAAGTAGATGGCTAGCAGCGCAACACAGCTTACGATGTAGAACGTCCAGCGCATGGTGTCGTTGTTCGAGAGGGTGGCGATCAGGCCAGTCACGATCATGAACACGTCTGCGCCGATCAGGCCGCCAATGAGGGTGCCGCGGTTGCGCGAAGCAAACGGCATTGCCAGCAGAGCCAGGTCCAGCAAGAGCAACGGGGTGGTCAAAACCCAGTCGAGGTAACGAGCGTAGTAGACCTCGCGGCTGCCGACGGTGGTTATGCCGCTGCCGAGGGCCATCGCCAGGTAAGAAGCGGCGGCGATCAGCGGGACGAAGAAGGTGATCACATAGTGGTCGCGGTGGTTCTTTGCGCTCAGGCTCATCGCCAGGAACGCAGCTGCGCCAAGAGCCATCCCTGCTACGCCGACCCACAGAAAAGTAGACTGCATACAATCCTCCTTGAAGTATGGACACGCCAACTATCGAGTAGCAACGTTGCTTGACGACCCAGCATAGTTACCGAGCGGTCACGTCTTGGCAGGCGAGATCAGGGGGGTTAGCCTATTTGTGTTGGGTCGGAGCTTTGTTCTGCCCAGATTATAGCTTCTTGCACAGCCTTTGTCAAGGGTTCGCGTAGATCCTGAACCGGCTTCGCCTAAAATTAGGCAAGACGCGAAAAGCCGATCAGGTGCGTCGCGCTTTAGCTGCCTGCCAATGGGCGGTGCGCCGTGCGGGGGAGTTAGCCGCCACCTAGCCGGATGACCAGGCTGGGCCGGTAGGTGTTATAGTTGACCGTGTAGCTGTCCAGCACCCGCATATCAACCCGCACCCCGATGCCAGGCAGGTTGGGGACGCTGATCGTGCCACGTTGGGGGCCGCTGCTGACCAGTTGGAAGGGAGCAGCAATCACGTCCTCAGCATAGAAGCGGTTGCTAGCCGATATGTCGCCAACCATCGTCAGCCCCGGCAGACTGGCAACCGCCAGGTTGATCGCCCGGCCAATACCCGTCTCCAACATCCCACCACACCAGGCCGGGATGCTCTGCTGCTGGCAATAGGCGTGGATCGCCAGCGTTTCGCTCAGGCCACCCACCCGTCCGCGCTTGAGGTTGACTACTCGGCCCGCGCCGATCTCGTGCATCTTCCGCACGTCGTCGCGGCTCCGCAAGCTCTCGTCCAGGCAGATCGGGGTGCGTAGCTGCGGCTGCAACTGGGCATGGTCGATCAGGTCATCCTCGCCGAGCGGCTGCTCGATCAGCAGCAGGCCGTAGTCGTCAAGCTGCTTGAGCAGGGCCACGTGTTCGCCGCTCAGGGTGTAGGCCGAGTTTGCATCCACCTGCAAGGGGATTTCGGGGAAGCGGTCGCGGATCGCCTGCACCGGCCCCACCTCGCGCCCCGGTTTGACCTTGATCTTGATCCGGCGGTAGCCCTGCGCGACGAAGCTCGCTACCTCCTCGACCAACGCCGCCTCATCCGCCGCGATGCCGATGCTCACCCCAGCGGGGATTTGCTGGCGACTGCCGCCCAGGAACTTCCAGAGCGGCTGACCGGCCTGCTGCGCCGCGATGTCCCACAATGCCTCCTCCAGGCCTGCCTTCGCCATACGGTTGCCGCGTATCCAGGCGTAACGGGCCGCATAAGCCTGGGGCGACTCCAGCGGGTTGTCCAGCAGGTGGGGGATGATGTACTGGCTGAGGATGTGGCGGGCGGTAGCGGTATCTTCCTCGTTGTAGTTGGGCAGGCTGAACGCACTGCACTCGCCCCAGCCGACGATGCCCTCGGCTGAAGTCGCGCTGAGGACGATCACCTCGCGGGTAATATCGCGGCCAAAGCTGGTCTCGAACGGGGCAAGCAGCGGTAGGCGCAGCACGCGCATCTCTACCCTGGCTAGGCTGATCATCTTTCATCCTCCCCGGCGGCGGTTCAGACCGTCGTCATCTCCAACTGGTAGAAGACGCGCCGTTCGCCAGCAAAGCGGCTGCGTACCATGCCGCTGACGAAGTAGCCGCGCCCAAAGTAGTGCTGAAAGAGGGTGCGGCTCTGCATCCGCCAGTGCAGGGCGGCTTCGGGATCGTGGTTGCGTATTTTGTCAATGTCGGCAGGGATTTCGGCCCAGACCATGCCCAGCGGCGTGTCCAAGTCGATCTGATCGAGCAGGCGGTAGCCCTCTGGGTGCAGGCTGGTGACGGTCACTAGCTGGTGATCCTGTAGCTGGAACGGCTCCTCGTCAGGGGCGGTAGAACGGCGGGGCGGTTGCTGCCAGTTGACCTGCTCGTTGAAGCTACGTAGTTGCTCGCTGAGGGGGCGGCCCACTCTACCTACTACCCGCGCACTCCGCAAGGCCCAATCCGCCGTGAAGCGGTCAGTGGGTAGGCCAGAGTGGGTGGCACTGTGCAGTTCACCATAGAGGTTGGCGGTGTACTCCTTCGCGGTACAGCCGAGCTTGACGATGTTGAACCAGGCGTTGCGGGCCACCAGCGGGTCGTAAGTCCAGGCCATCAACTCCAGCCCCTGGGCCATTACTGCCTCGCGCTGAGCTAGCTTGAGCAGGTAGCCAATGTTGTGCTGCTGATACTCTGGCAAGACGGCTAGCATATCGGAGTAGTGGAAGGCTTTACTGCCCCGCAGCCCCGTCCAGCCCAGAGCGAAACCGACCAGTTGCGCGGCTTCGGCCCGTCTGCGTGGGCTGACTGTAGTAAGGTAGGCACCGATCACGGCACCGCCGCTCTTTTGGATCGCAATCAGGCTGTGGGCGGGGATCAGGTCACGGTCGCTGAAGCCCCAGGCGGCGGCTTGCAGGTCGCTGACCGCCTCGGCCTCCGTGATGCCATAGACAGGGCGAATGCTAAGCTGGGCTGCGGCAGGCTGTTCATTCTTGCTGGTCATGCTCTATTATAACACAGGGCTGGCTATGCTATAATGAGCCATCACCGCTTTTGAGGAGAATGCGCCCGCGTGAACAAAGCCCTGGCCGCCGCTGTCGTGCTGCTGCTGCTCGCCCCCTACCTCTGGCTAGCCCTCAGCCTGGAGCCAACGACCAACGGGCAGGACTTCTTGGAGAACGGCTGGCTGCCCGCTCGCCTGATCCTGGCGGGCGACAACCCCTACCAGCCGAACCAGGCGACCGTCCATCAGCTTGCCGACCGCTACACCCTCGCCACGTCCGACCCGATTACCCAGCAGCAGTTCAACTCTGGCCGCGACTACCACGCGATTTACCCCTATTGGGCGTTGCTGGCCGCTGTCCCCTTTGCCACCCTCGACTTCCCGCTGGCCCTGCGCCTCTGGACGCTGCTCAATGGCTTGCTGCTGTTGCTGGGCGGCTATCTCGCTTTCAGGGCGGCGGGCCGCTCCTTTGCGCCAGCCCCAACCTGGCAGACGCACCTGCCACTGCTGCTCCTCAGTGGTGGTCTCGCGCTCTACCTGCTGGCAGGGGTCGCCTACTTCGTCTACCGACCCGCCATCGCCAACCTCTACATTGGGCAGCACTCGATCATCATCTTTGCTCTGCTTGCCCTCGTCTACTACTTGAGCCACCCAGTCGGTCAAGCGGCGGGGCAAGCCAGTCGGGAGGTACTGGCAGGTATTGCCCTTGCGCTAGCAACCTTCAAGCCGCAGCTAACAGGGCTGGTGGTGCTGCTTGCCCTGCTAGTCTGGCTGCGCAGGCGCAGCTGGCGACCAATCCTCAGCTTCGTACTTACAGGGCTGCTGCTCAACCTCGCGCCGCTGCTGCTGGCCCCCACCTCCCTCGCCGACTGGCTGAAGGTTAGCTTCAGCGGGCAGCAGCAGGCTACCCGCATGGCCCCGGTCGCTACCTCCTGGTGGGGGATGAGCTATAACCTGACAGGCGGCGGCTGGTTGCTAGCAGGTGGCCTCAGCCTGCTCACCCTCGCACTGCTAGCCCGACCCTGGTGGGTGGCGATCAACAGCGGGCTGCTAGCCAACGCCCTGCCACTCACCGTGATCGTCGGCCTGCTGATCAGCCCCTACACCCTCGTTTACGATCAGGTGGTGTTGCTGCTGCCCTTCGCCTGGCTCTGGCTGGCAGCGGGAGCGACCAACCCAAGAGCAGCGATCTACCTGCGGGCCAGTCTGCTGCTCTGGCTGACCTTCCTCTCTGTGCTACTAGGTGCCTTCGTAGAGAGCCGCTATGGCTACCGCACGGTGATCCAGACGGCCAGCTTGCTGCTGCTCTACGGCGTGGTCATCTACCTGCGCCAACCAGCTACCAGGCGAGAACCAACTGCCGCTGCCACCACTTGACATTTAGCTGCTATTGTGGTACATTTGTGCTAATGGAATGATTATCTCAAAGAGGCAAAGTGGGAGGGAACTATGCCGATCAAGGTCTTGCCCGAAGATATTGCGATCAAGATTGCCGCTGGCGAAGTGGTTGAGCGGCCCGCTGCCGTGATCAAGGAACTGCTGGACAACGGGCTGGACGCGGGGGCGAAGAACATCCGCGTCGAGGTCGAGGCAGGCGGCCAGAAGCTGATCCGCGTGGTAGATGACGGTAGCGGCATCCCCGCTGACCAGGTGGAGACGGCCTTCCTGCGCCACGCCACCAGCAAGATCAGCAGCCTGCCCGACCTGTTCGAGATCAGCACCCTCGGCTTCCGCGGCGAAGCCCTGCCCTCTATTGCCAGCGTTAGCCGCACCAGCCTGCTGACCCGCACGGCGGATGACCCGAACGGCAACGAAGTGGTGTTCGAGGGGGGAGTGCTGAAGCGGCGTGGGCCACGTGGCACCGTGCGCGGCACGATCATCACCGTCGAAGACCTGTTCTACAACGTCCCCGCCCGCCTCAAGTTCCTCAAGTCGCCCGCGACCGAGAGCGGGCAGATTGGCGCACTGGTCAGTACCTACGCCCTTGCCTACCCCGCCGTGCGCTTCAAGCTGACGGTGGATAACCGCGTTACCTTCCAGTCACCGGGCAGCGGCGAACTGCTGGACGCGATCACCGCTGTCTACGGCAACGAGGTTGCGAAGGCGATGCTGCCGGTGGGGGCAATGACCACTGGCGAGATACCGCCCTACCCGCTAGCTGACGCGCCCAGCCCCACCGAGGATGAACCCTGGAGCCGGGGTGACAACCTGCTAGATGAGGGGGCGATACGCGAACGGCGGACGAAGTACGGGGTGGCAAAGCCGCAGTTGCCACCACCTACCGTCTGGGGCTACGTCAGCCAGCCGGGGACGAGCCGCGCCAATCGCCAGTACATCAACTTCTTTGTCAACCATCGGCCCATCGAGAGCCGCAGCCTCAGCTTCGCCGTCACCGAGGCTTACCACACCCTGCTGATGACGGGCCGCTTCCCGATCGTCGTCCTCAACGTCGAACTAGACCCTGGCACGGTGGATGTCAACGTCCATCCCGCCAAGATCGAGGTCAAGTTCCAGGACGAGCGGCAGGTGTTTGTCACCGTGCAACGCGCAGTGCGCCAGGCGTTGGCCGAGTACAGCAGCGTGCCTGGGCTAAAGAGCGTGGGCGACCCGACCAACAGCCCGCCGCAGGAGGGGCAGGGGGAACAGGGCGACCTGCAATTTGGCCCCACCTACGACTCGCGGCCAGCAGCGCACAACGGCGGCTACTTCCAGCCCGACAATGGGCTGCCCTCCCGCCCACCAATCAACCCGGCAGCGGCCAGCAACCAACCCGACCTCAGCGAGACCGATTATGCAGCCCTTAGCCCCGACGAGATGTTTGAGCGGATGGGCAGCAGCAGCGAGGGCCGCCAGCCGGTGCAGCCGCAGCTTGGCCGCATCGAGCCGGAGAGCAATGTTGTCCCCAGCCGCCGCACCTTGCCTGCCTTGCGGGTGATCGGCCAGGTCAGCCAGACCTATATCGTCGCCGAGGGGCCAGACGGGATGTACATGGTAGACCAGCACGCCGCCCACGAGCGTGTCATGTACGAGCGCATCCTTGCCGACCTGACGAAGGAGGGTGGCAAGCGCAACGACGGGGCGATACAACCGCTACTCACCCCGCTCGAACTGGAACTAACCCCCCGCCAGGTGGCCGAGTTGCGGAGCCGCCAGAAGGTGCTAGCCGACCTGGGCTTCGTCACCGAGGGGCATGGCGAGCGGGGGATGTTGGTCAAGAGCGTACCAGCCGCCTTCAAGCAGCGGCACGAGGGGCGGCTGGCCGGGGCGGTGACGGAGGTGTTCGACGATCTGATTGCCCAAAGTCGGATCGACCTCTGGCGCGACACGCTGGCGATCAGCCTTGCTTGCCACAGCGCGATCCGGGCGGGCCAGAGCCTTAGCGTAGAGGAGATGCGCGAGTTGATCGGCCAGCTTGAGCAGTGCCAGATGCCCCGCGCCTGCGCTCATGGTCGCCCTACCATGCTGCTGCTCAGCCAGAGCCAGCTAGAGCGTGAGTTCAAGCGCACGGGAGCGTAGCTTCAGCCCGCCGCAACCCTGCTGTGCATTGATTAGACTATGGTTAGAACTGCCACCGGCCATCGCCTGTAGTTTGACAGGCGGTGGCTGGGCGTGCTAGATTACAGAGTAGAGTTTAAGCGCGTCCCCAAGCTGGAAAGGTTTTTTCATGCTGCCCGATCTCCATACCCGTGTTGCCGCCTTTGTTGCTGCCGTGCTTGCCTTCGCCACCATCGCGGCCAGCCAGCCCCTACCAGCGGCGTTCAACAGCCAGCCTGCTGCTTTCCAGGCCGCCCCACCCGCTCAAGCTGAGCAGCCGGGTGATTGTACGCCCCGCTACGAGCCTTCGCCCACCCCCACGCCAGTCGGCACCCCGCGCCCGAAGCGACCGACCATCGGCAGCAACCGGGACGACTTCGCCCTCGCTGAGGCTGCCGCACTGCCTTATGGCCCTTCAGCCTTCCAGGCCAATGGTAGCTTCCGTCCGGATGCAGCCGCGCCTAGCCTTGCGCCCCAGCCGAGCGGTCAATTCCCAGCCACCACTGCCAGCGGCACCCCTTACCCTGTACCCAGCCGGGTAGTCCCTCTCGCCAGCACGCAGCAGCCGAAACGGGTGGTATTGCAGGCGGGCCACTGGCTAGCCTCTGCTCTACCCGACGAGTTGAAGGACTTGCGCGACAATAGCGGAGCCTATGCCGCAGGGCGCAGCGAGTGGCAGATCAACCTGGATGTTGCCCGACGCACGGCAGCTTTGCTCACCCAACGCGGCTACCAGGTGCAGATCGTCCCGGCCACCGTGCCGATTGACTGCCAGGCCGACCTGTTCGTAGCCTTGCACGCTGATGGCAGCGAAAGTGCCGCCACCAGTGGCTTCAAGATCGCCCGCCCGCGCTACATCGACAATGCAGAGAATCGCCGCTTGCTAGCCGACCTCTACATCGAGTATGGCAGCGCGACCAGGCTGGGCCGCAGCGACAATCTTACCCGCAATATGAGCGGCTACTATGCCTTCTACACCCGCCGCGTGCGCCACGCTGTCAACCCCCGCGTGCCAATGGCAATAGTGGAGATGGGCTACATGACCAGCCCTAATGACCGCCGCCTGCTCTACAACAATCCGGACGTGGCTGCCTACGGCCTTGCCAATGGCATTGACCGCTTCTTGCGCGGCAAGTAGGCAGGGGCAAAATTGCAGGCGGTCAGAACTCGTCGGCGCGGGCGGCGGAGATGCGGAGTAGCAGGCCAATAGCCAGGTAGTTGGTGATCAGCGACGAGCCACCATAGCTAATGAAGGGCAGGGTGATGCCCGTGAGCGGGATCAGGCGGGTCGTGCCAGCAATAATGATGATCGCTTGCAGACCAAAAATCGTGGTCAAACCGATAGCCAGCAGTTGGGCGAAGCGGTTGGGGCTACGCAGCGCGATGTGGTAGCCGCGAAAGACGAGGACGAGGTAGAGAGCAACCACCGCCAGGGTGCCAGCCAGCCCCACTTCTTCGCCAATGGCCGCAAAGATGAAGTCGCTCTGCACGACGGGGATGAAGTCGGGTCGCCCCAGCCCCACCCCCTGCCCTGCAATGCCCCCATTCGCCAGGGCGTAGAGGCTCTGCACAATCTGGTAGCCCTTATCGTTCGCCCGCGCCCAGGGGTCGAGCCAGATACCTACGCGGTCGCGCACGTAGTCGAAGCCGCTGATATTGTAGAGGACGTAGGCACCGACGGCAAACAGGCCGAGACCCGCCACCACGTAGCCGCCCTGCCCGCTGGCGACGTAGAGCATGGTGAGGAAGATGCCGAAGAAAAGCAGTGCGCTGCCGAGGTCGCGCTGCACCACTACCGTCACCAGCGCGAGGCCGACCATCACGCCGAGCGGCGCAAGGTAAGGGATGGGCGGTAGCTTGAGCCGCCCGATCTTGTAGCTGCCACCCAGCAGGTAGCGTTTGTCCACCAGGTAGGCAGCGAGGAAGACGACCAGGATCACCTTGAGCAGTTCGCTGGGCTGGAACTGAAAGAAGCCGAAGTTGAACCAGAGGCGCGACCCCGGCCCGCCACTCGTCTCCTGCCCGCTGGTACCGCCAAAAGCGAGAGCTGCCACCAACAGGCCGATACCCAGCACCAACCAGGTGTACTTGTAGCGGCGCAGGAAGCTGAGGTTCTTGAACAGGCTGAGGACAAGAAAGAGGGCGACGAAGCTGATGCCGATCCAGATTGCCTGCTTGTTAGCCAGCAGGCTGATCGCCCCAGCCCGCGCACTGGCCGCCGCTGGTTGCAACCGCTGGGTCATCACCAGCCCAATAGCGGTCAGCATGGCGACGACGGGCAACAGCACCTGGTCAGCCTGCGGTCGCTGGGCGGTCAGCCAGACATGGATCGCCAGGATCAGGCCGATGAAAGCGAGACTCACCCACACATCACCCGCCTGGATGCGGAACTGCTGGATCGTCGTTTGTTCGCTATTCTGCCCAGCCACCAGCACCAGGATCAACCCCACGATGCTGAGTAGAGCGGGGGCGACCAGCAGTTGCAGTTCAGTCCAGCGCAGGCGACGCATCCGCTGTAGCATCAGTTAGCCTCTGGGTAGTATTTGTCGAGCAGGATGCCCAGCTTCGCCCGCTGCGCTGCTGGGATCAGGGCAGAGTCGGTCACCACTGCATTCGCCAGCGCATCGGTGCAGCCGCAAGTCTGTGCGTCCAGGCCCGCCACCACGCGGCGCACAATCCGCTTCGCCAGCGCAGTATTGTGAACCGAGTTTGCGATCACCATCTGCACCGTCACGCTGTCATGGTCGGGGTGCCAGGAGTCGTAATCGGTGACGAGGGCGAGGGTGGCATAGCACATCTCTGCCTCCCGCGCTAGCTTCGCCTCTGGGATGGCGGTCATGCCCACCACCGTCATCCCCCACTGGCGGTAGATGAGCGACTCGCCGAGGGTAGAGAACTGTGGCCCCTCAATGCAGACGTAGGTGCCACCGTCGTGGATGGTCGCGCCTTCCTCGCGGCCAGCGGCCAGCAAAGTCTGGCGCAGGGGGTCGCAGTAAGGGTGGGCGAAGGGGATATGACCGACAATGCCGCTGCCGAAGAAGCTGCGCGGGCGGGCTACAGTGCGGTCGAATATTTGATCCGGCACTACTACGTGCAGGGGCGCAATCTCCTCTTTCATACTACCCACCGCGCTGATCGCCACCACCGTCTGCACGCCCAGCGACTTGAGGGCGTAGATGTTCGCCTGCGATGGCACCTCCGTCGGCGTGTAGCGGTGGCCGCGAGCATGGCGCGAGAGGAAGGCCACCCGCCGCCCTGCCAGAATGCCAACCACCAACAGGTCGCTGGGGGGGCCGAAGGGGGTGTCTACCGCTACCTCGACTACCTCGCTCAGGCCATCCATCTCGTAGAAGCCACTACCGCCGATGATGCCGATCTCTGCCTCTGCCATCTTGCTCCTCCCTCATCCTTGCAAAGTTACTTGCATTATAACCGTCGCGCTCCCTCCGTGCAACGCCGAATGTGGGGAGCAGCTAGCCAATTTCTGTTAAAAGTGGATGAGCGCATAGAAGCAGGGCCGCCTCTGCTGCGCTCAAGGGCGGCAGAGTAGCTACTCACCTGTTGCCAGGCAAGCATCGTCCGTCTTGCCAGCCCGCCGCTTGCCCCTTGTGTGCATTGTTGATGTACCTGGTGTATAATGAAGCTGACGGAATGCTGGCAATTACGAGGAAGGAAATAGTTCATGTTGCAGAAGTTGCGCCCCCTGACCTTTAGCCTGATCGCTCTCAGCCTCGCCCTCAGCCTCACCTTCGACGGCAGCATTCTGGCCGCGCCCGCTGCCCCGGCCAAGCCGCAGCCGACCAAAGTTGCTGCGCCAGTCAAGAACAGCGTGCTGTTCAAGCAGGCTGTCCTCAATATGCGTGCGCTCAAGAGCTACCAGCTTGACTTCCAGGGTGGCGCAGAGGTATACGTGGTCACTGAAACTGCGACCATTGATGTTACGGGGCGGCGGAGTCGCTGGCTGTTCAAGTCGGAGTCGGTAATAGAGGAGCCTGCCAGGGTAGAGATCAACCTGGTCGTGCTGACCCCCCAGTACAGCTATGTCAGCAGCGACGGTGGCAAGACCTACAAGCGCGACACCCGCGAGGCGTATGCGGCCACGCGCAGTGAGATCAACACCTGGGACACGATCTCGACCGCCGACATTGATCGCGCTGCGGCCAAGCTCGACAGTCAGCCGCTCCGCACTGGGCGCATCGACGGGGTGGCGGTGCGTTATATCACCTTCCAGAACATCCAGATCGGTGGGGTGATGGGCCTCACCAAGCAGGACACTGGCCGCGCCCTGACCGACTACGAGTTCGCCATCACCCTTGACAGCAAGCCGATAGTCAAGACGCTGACCGAAACAGCTATCGAATACGCAGGCACCTACACCTGGAGCAAGCTCAACCAGCCAGTCAAGATCATCGTGCCAGTGGTCAAGTAGCAGGGGGCCAGGCCAGGCTCCCCGCCCCATAGCCCAGCCAAGCGGGCTGGGTCGGTTCTGCCCACAGAATACAGATGATACACCTCTAGCCCGAAGCCGCCCGCCCACCAATCCAGTATAATGGTGGTAGATCGTCGCGCCAATCTTGCGGCGGCTACAAGGAGAAGGTAATGTCTGCCGCAATCTTGCGTAAACTCAAAGGTAGTATGTTCTTCAGCAGCACTGCCTTTGCCGTGCTGCTACTTGCGGTCTTTGTCGATCAGACAGGGATTGGCCTGATCATCCCAGTGCGCGCCCTGTTCGCCGAGCAGATGGGGGCGAGCCTGACCGAGATCGGGCTGATGGCTAGCTCGTTTCTGCTTGCCAACTTCCTCTTTCAGATGCCCTTCGGCTGGGCCAGCGACCACTTTGGCCGCAGGCAGGTGATGCTCTTTGGCCTGGTAGTACGCACTATCATGCCGTTGCTCTACGTTGGTGTCCACGACCCCTGGCTGTTCATCGCTCTGCGCTTCGTGGACGGGATCGGCGCGGCGGCGATCATACCGGCGGCGCGCGCCTACCTGATGGACATTACGCCAGAGCATCGACGGGGCGAAGCCTTCGGCCTGCTGGGTACGGTCGGTAACGCGGGCCTCCTGCTCGGCCCCGCTATTGGCGGCTTCCTTGCTATCGCAGGCGGCTACACCAGTCCCTTCTGGGGAGGGTCGCTGATGTGCGGTCTCACCCTCGTGCTAGTCTTCTTCTACATCCACGAACGCCAGCACGTCAAGGATGCACGCAAGGCAGAGCGCGAAGGGGGTAGGCAGGCTGGCAACCTGGCGATCCTCAAGGCCAACCTCGGTCTGCCCCTCTACGCTGCCCTGGTAATGGAGGTCGGTTTGCAGTTCGGCTTCGGCCTGTTCGTCACCCTCTGGACGATCTGGCTCAACGACCTGGGCGCAGGGACGGATTACATCGGCATCACCTTCATCGCCTTTACCCTGCCAATGATCGTGTTCATGAGTTGGGGCGGGCGACTGTCGGACAGGCTCGGTCGCTGGCAGTTTATCTTCTGTGGCGGGATCATCGTTGTGCTGGCCCACGTCAGCTACGGCTTCTACAGCCGCGACAACTACTACTGGCTGGTGCTTGGCATTGGCGCGCTTGAGGGGCTGGGCTGGGCCTTCAGCACGCCCGCCATCGAGGGCTTCTTCGCCGACATCGTGCCAGCAGCGGTGCGCGGGCGGCTGCAAGGGATGTTCAACACGGTCGGCACTACGGTCGCCTTCATCAGCGCAACCGTGGTTGCCTGGCTGTACGAGATCAACCACGTGCTGCCCTTCATCGTCCTGGGCGTGGTCGAGGGGGCAGGGCTACTGGGTGGCGCACTCCTGGTGCGGGTAGTCGAGCGGCGCAAGAGCAGCAGGTTGCTTGAGAAGCAGCTTGAGCCGCAACTTACACTAGCCACCTTTGGCGAGTTCAAGCAGCAGGCGGAGGAGCGCGAGTTGGCGGTGGTCAAATGATCGCAGCCACTGCACTGCCACCTGACACCATTAGCAGCTACGCTGAAGCACAAGTAGCTGAAGCTAGAAGGAGAAGATAAGCGATGAGCATCACTCTACGTCCGATTGACAGCCACAACTGGCAGCAAGTGGCTGCCCTCAAGGTCAGCGATGAGCAGAGCCACTATGTAGCCAGCAACAGCGACTCGCTGCTGCAAGCCAAGTACGATGTCAACCTGCGCTTCCCAGTGGTGATCTACGCTGCTGAGCAGGTAGTCGGCTTCGCCCTCTACAGCTACTACACCACCGAGGGCTGGCACCTGTCGCGGCTGATGATTGACCGCGAACAGCAGGGCAAGGGCTATGGTCGGCTGGCGGCCACCCAGTTGCTTGCCAAGATCGGTGAGCAGCCGACCTGTGCTGCGATCAAGATAAGCTACCACCCCAGCAACGAGGTTGCCCGCAAGTTGTTCGCCAGCCTCGGCTTCGTGGAGTTTGGCAGGGAGAACGACAACCAGCTGGCCGAACTGAAGTTGGAAAAGGAACCCTTGCCCCCGCCCAGCATCAGCCTACGCGAAGTTACGGCAGAGAACCTGCGCTCAGTAATCCGCCTCAAGGTTGCGCCGGGGCAAGAACACTTTGTCGCCAACAACGCGACCTCCCTGGCGCAGAGCAAGGTTGAGCCGTATTGGATCGCCAAAGCGATCTACGACGCGGAGACCCCGCTCGGCTTCGTCATGTACGGCAACACGCCAGAGTACGGCTGGTTTGTCACGCGCCTGATGACCGATGCCCGCTACCAGGGGCGCGGCTATGGGCGGGCGGCAATGCAGCTAGTCATTGACGACGTTAGGGGGAAGGACAGCAAGCAGCTAGAGATCAGCTATGAACTAGACAATGAGGTGGCTCGCCGCTTCTACGCTAGCCTCGGCTTCGTGGAGACCGGTGAGATCGACGAGGGTGAGGCGATTGCGGTGCTGAAGCTAGATTTAGGAGGCCAGCCCAGCCTCAGCCGCAGCAGAGCGCGCCATCCAGCGCGCTTCTTCTTTTGCCAGATTCAGATATTCGCCAGCCCGCGCCCTTGACTTGCTTCTTCAGCGGGGTTAGAATAGCAGGGTGGTAAGTTAAACTTGTCACAATCCGTTTATTGGTCTAGCGAAAGGGTATTAACTATGGACGGCAGTGGTAGTAGTGGAGAAGGGCCGAGGTCAGGCCGCTGCTCCGAGGAGGCCATCGCGCACCTAAGCGCACCATAACCCCTTCGCTAGCCCCTCTCAGCAGTACCCCCATCTTGCGTTCCCTCTCCCACAGCTTACCCCTTGCTGGTGTATAAGCTGCTTTGGTGCGCGCCCCCAGCGGGCGTGCTGGCAATAGTGCGCGGCTTCGGCACGCCTGTGGCTTTGGCTGCTTGCTGCCCGCGCCTCATGCTGTCGAGAGGAGGTGAAAACCCGATGTTCAAACTGTTCTATCCCAACCCACAAGCGCAGGACGCAACGATCACTGCTGCTCGCCCCCGCTTCAATGCGGTTGACCTGCTAGTGCTAGGCGGGGTGATCGCCCTCATCTATGGCCTGGCGGTGGTTGGGCGCGGGGCCGCCGCGCCCTTCAACGTCAATCTGCCCGCCGAGACGATCAGCCTTGATCCTGGCAACATCCCTTACTACGTGGGGCGCAGCTTGCTACGGATCGTGGTGGCGATGGTTGTCTCCCTCACTTTTGCCATCGCGGTTGGCTACGCAGCGGCGAAGAACCGTCGTCTGGAGCGGGTGATTATCCCCATCCTCGACATCTTGCAGAGCGTCCCCGTGCTTGGCTTCCTCACCGTAACGATCACCGCCTTCATTGCTCTGTTCCCTGGCAGCCTGCTGGGTCTGGAGTGCGCCAGCGTGTTCGCCATCTTCTCATCGGCAGCCTGGAACCTCGCCTTCAGCTTCTACGGTACGCTCAAGTCGCTGCCGCGTGACATGGAGGAGGCGGCGCGGGTGTTCGGCCTCTCGCGCTGGCAGCGGTTGCGGCGCATCGAAATCCCGGCGGCGACAGTCGGCCTGGTCTGGAACGCAATGATGAGCTTCGGCAACGGCCTGTTCTTCCTCTCCCTCTCTGAAGCATTCACCGTGCTGAACAAGCGGTATGTGCTACCAGGGCTGGGCAGTTACGTCGCGCAAGCGGTAATTGAGCAGAATACCGGGGCTATCTTGTTTGCTATTGGGGTAGTGATCGGGGTGGTGATCGCTATTGACCAGCTATTCTGGCGGCCCCTGGTAGTCTGGAGCGACAAGTTTCGCATGGACGACAGCGGCGGCGGCGAACCGCGCCACAGTTGGATGCTCGACCTGCTACGCCAGAGCAGGCTGCCACAACTGGCGGGCCACTCGGCGCATTGGATGGGCGACCGCCTACCACAGAGCAAGGGGCTGCCCCGCCCGCTACCCGCCGCTCGCCCGCAGAAAGAACGCGACCCCCAGCGCGAGAAGGTAGTAGACATCATCTTCTTTAGCGTGGTCGCCCTGGCTATTGCCTACCTGCTCTACAAGGCGGCCAGCTACGTGCTGGTCAGCATGAACGTGAGCGACGTGCTGGAGGTGTTCGGCCTGGGCCTACTTACCCTATTGCGGGTCAGCCTAGTGACCGTGATCGCCAGCCTGATCTTCCTGCCACTGGGGGTCTGGATCGGCTTCAACCAGCGGGTGGCGAAGTTCTTGCAGCCCGTAGTGCAGGTGTTGGTCGCCTTCCCTGGCAACTTCCTCTTTCCCTTTGTTACCATCCTGCTGATCAAGACCAACTTCCCGCTCGATCTCGGCTCGATCTTCCTAATGGCCCTGGCTTCGCAGTGGTACATCCTGTTCAACGTGATCTACGGCGCAGTTTCGGTGCCGAACGACCTGCGCGAGGCGGCCCGCAACTTTGGAGTCAAGGGCTGGCAACTATGGCGCACCCTGATCCTACCTGGCGTGTACGGTGCCTGGGTGACAGGTGCGCTGACCGCGATGGGCGGCGCATGGAACGCGAGCATCGTCGCCGAAGTGCAGGCCTGGGGCAACACCACGTTGACCGCCACCGGCCTCGGTGCCTACATCACCCAGGCGACAGCGGTCGGTAATCTCGCCCACCTGATCGTGGGGGTCAGCGTGATGTGCATCTTCGTCGTCGCCATTGACCAGCTATTCTGGAAACGGCTGACCGACCTGGCGGAGACAAAGTTCCGGCTGGGCAACTAGCCCCAGCCAGTTACCCAGCCTGGCTCCCCCTCAAGCGAGGAGGAGCCGCGCAGGGGTTTACTTCCTGACTGCAACCATCGGTAGCTTCCCCAGGTCGGCGGCGGTCAAGCTGTTTTCGGCGGCGGTACTGGGCTTGTAGTCCTTGAGCGAGTCCTCTTGGCCTGGCTTCTGGTCGGCTGGCAGGGCCGCGTCAATAATGCGCGTGTGGTTGGTGTCGGCTGGCGCGCCGCCCAGCTTCCACTCTGCTGCCGTGGCCTGCACGTCGCGCACGCGGCCACTGGCGGTTGCTGGCCCGTCCTGGCTCATCACCACCGCAAGGTAGCTCCAAGTAGCCGGGTCGCCTGCGCCGAAGGCCGACTGCGGCACGCGGATGGTGACTACCTGTTGGGCGGCATCCACCTGCACCTTCAGCCTGGCATCGGTCTTGGTCGGGTCGCCAGTTGCGCTGCCTTTGTAGACCGCCTGGCCGTCGGGCCAACCCTCGGCCTTGACCGCCACATCCCAGCTATCTGCTGCACTGACGGCGGCATTGCGGCCAACCAGCAGCTTACGTGCGCCACTACCGTCCTTGTGGTCGGTGTCTACATAGATGTCGAAGCTTTGCAAGGCAAGGCCACTCGGCGAACCCCAGGGGTTCTCGGTTGGGCCGTTCATCTTGAAGCGGAAGACCATATTGCTATCGCTGTCGGTACCAGCCTGGAACTGGGCGATGTCGAAGTTCCCAGGCTTGAAGACGGCATTCTGAGGGTAGGTGTAGCTGCCTGGCCCGTGGTCGTCACCCTTTGGGTCGTCAACGGTGAGGAAGAAGTTGATCGGGTTGCGGTCTGGTACGTTGAGGCTGAAGGAGCCGTTCGGCACTGCCGCTGGCGCAGAGCCTTGCTTGACCACGTAGCCTTGCATCGTCAGCTTGTCGCCAGTGTTCAGCTTGCCGAGCGCAGCCCAGGGGACGCTTAGTTCCAGCGTCTTGCCAGCGGCGGCCTTCGCGTTCTGCTCTCGCAGTGGTTGGTAGTAGCCAACATAGGGTAGTGGAGTACCTTCAGGGGCTGGCTGCGGACGAGAACCAACTGGTGCTACCGAGCTAGGAGCTTTAATCGTAGCACTGACAACCTGACCCCCTGTGATGTTAACAGTTACGGCGTAACCAGCCAGGAAGCCAACTGGTATGCTGCTAGAATCTTGGAATGGTTCGGTGATAGTCTGCCCAGGCGTGCCGAAGTAGAAGTTTACTGTGCCGTTGCCGAACGCGCTCCAATCGGTGGCCTGGTCAAGGCGCAGGTTGATGTTGGCTGCGTCGTAGCCGTAGTAGAGGCTCGGCCCTTTACCACTAGCCATTGCGCCACCGCCCAGCTTGTACTGGCCCGCCTTGTCCCACTCGCCCGCCGCAGCGGTGCCATCCACGGTTACAGTCGCTTCGCTGCTAACTGGCCGGGTGGGGGCTGCCGCCCGCTTGCTGATGATCGGCACGTTGAGGAAGGCAGGGGGCGTGGCTCCAACGTTGATGTAGACCTGGGCCAGGGTCTTGCGATACTGCTCATCAAAGGCCGCATCGTCGCCGCTGTCCTGGTCGTCGCCAAACCACCAGAACCAGTCACTACCCTCGGCGGCCAGCATCGCTTCCTTCGCTGCTTGCAGCTTGCCAGGGTCGGCGGCCTGCTTTGTTCCCTTCATGTATAGATCGAAGAAATCGCGGGTTCGGCGCAGGTAGTCCCAGCCCTGATTCTCCTCTGGTTCGCCGATCCAGGTACTGAAGGTGCCGTCGATCCAGCTACCAGGGTAGAGCTTGGGGATCAGGTCGGCGGTGGGGAACTGGGCGAGGTACTCGGAGGGCGTGACCAGCTTGACTGCTGGATCGCTGGTTAGCTTGCGATACATGGAGTTGAGGAACTCCTTGCCGTCATTATCGTAGTTCTCCCAGGCGTTCTCGCCATCCAACAGGACGGTAAGCAGGTGAGGCTTGCTGGCGGCGTTCTTGTTGCTAGCGATCTGCGCGCCCGCCGCTTTGATGCGGGCTACCATGTCGTCACTAGCCTTCTCGCCCGTCATCGCGCTATAGTTGAAGCCCACCTCGTCGCTGAGGGCGTGGTCGCGGAATAGGATGTAGACGGGCTTGCCGTCCTTGCCGTCCTGCACCTTGTAAGGCTTGTACAGGCTATCTGCCAGCTTGACCGTGCCGCTGCTATTGCGCTCGAAGCCGGTAGTGATAGCGTAGCTGCGGGCCAATACCATCTCATCGCTGGCGATCCAATTGATACCATTATTGGCAAAGTGCTTGACGATCTCCTGAGCCACCGAACCCTCGGCGGGCCACATCCCCTTCGGCTCTGCGCCAAACTTCTCCTGGTACAGTTGCTTGGCAAGCTGTACCTGCATCTCTCCGTCATCGGGGTAGCTGAAAGGTGCGCTCGGCTGGGTCGCGCCGCTGCCTTGCAGGCCAGGGCGGGCGAGGTTGGTGTTCTCCAACAGGGGGAGGATCGGGTGCGAGTAAGGGGTGGTAATAATCTCGATCCCCTTCTTGATCGCCTCGGCGTGGGCGGGGATGATCCGCTTCATGATCGCCAGGTGTTGGGCAAGCACTGCCGCCTTATCTGCGTCGCTGTAGCCCTTGCCCTTCGTCACCAGAGCCTTAAGCGGCTCCTGGGCCAGATAGTCGGGATCCATCCACCCCAGATTGAACAGCACTTGCAAGTCGCGCCAATCGGCCTCCTGCCAGTCGGCGAAGCGGGCCTGGAGGGCGGCATCGCTGGTGTCGGCCCCACGTTTGGCTTTCAGTTCCACGTAGCGGGGGAAGCGGTTGATGATCTTGGCGTTCGCATCGAAGAAGTGCTTGAGCAGGAAGGTCTTATCTGCATCGCTCAGCTCAGCCACTGCCTTCTCGGTTACCACCATGTAGCTGTCCTTCGCGCCATTGGCGAAGTCGTCGATCTGGCGGATCAGCGAGGGGGTGAGGTTGATGGTGACGTGGGCGTTGTACTTCTCCGCCGTCTCTACCATGTCCAGGTAGTCCTTGACCCCGTGCATCCGCACCCAGGGCCGCTCGTACACGCCAGTGGCAGGGTCTTTGAAGTAGAAGGGCTGATGCTGGTGCCAAATGATCGACACGTAGAGCGGTTGAGTAGGCGCAGCGGCAGCGGTGGTGTTGGTCGGCACAGCGGCAGCGGTGGTGTTGGTCGGCGCAGCGGCAGCGGTGGTGTTGGTTGGTGCGACAGCGGCGGCGGTATTGGTCGCTGCGGGTGGCGTGAACTTGCTCTCGAAGATGCTGGCAGTGGGGGTGGCATTGCTGCTACCGCCGATGTCGCAGGCGGCCAGCACAAAGGTGGCAACAACCAGCAGGCTGAACAGCCGCAGCAGCCGGGGGCGGATGGTAGACATGGGGCAGGCTCCTTCTTTCGCGCTCTATAATGCTAGCCAATAGTTGGATTGACCAGATGATAGCACAAAGGAGGCGCGGAGGCAAGGGTAATTTGGAGTTGGCCCAGGGCTAGAGGAGCGGTTGTTAGCTGGTTGGCTCAGGGTCAGTTGGCGCGGCTGGAGCAGGTGGGGCGGTTGGCTCAGGCGCACTAGCGATGGCGGCCAGCCGCTTGCGGACAGCCAGCTTAGCCTTCTGCTCAAGCAGCTTGTCGCTACCCAGGATTTGGCGATCTAGTTCGCGCCCCTCTGTGCTGCTGTCGCGCTCGTAGCCGGGGGCGATGTAGAGCAAGTCGCGGTAGCTCTCGTCAGGGGCGACCTCGATGCTGCGGCCCTCCTCGTTGCGTAGCGTCCACACGTTATCGAAGCCGAAGATGAACTCCTGCTCCTCTTTGCGTGTAACCCGCGTCTCCTGCCAGCCGAGGTCGTGCAGCCCCTCCAACAGCAGGCGGCTGACCAGTACCAGACCCTTAACGGCGGTCTCCTGGATGATCGGCCACTGGAGATCAGCGTGGTAGCGGTTAAACAACTCGCCCTGACCGCTGACTCGCTCCTCCACCCGCCGCCGCCCGCCCGCCGCCACGCTGCTGAAGCCACGTGAGCCTTTACCGTGTGACACGCGCTTGCTGCCTGACCTACCGCCCGGCCCGCCACCCTGCCCACGCTCATCCCTGCGCTCGGTCAGCGACGGCCCCTTGCGGGGAGCCTGACCAGGGTGCGGACGCTTGCGCTTGGGCCGCTCATCAACGCCAGCTTCGCGAGGAGGGCGGGGGTTTGATGGGTTAGGCGGCCCCGCCTGTGGCTGCTCGGCCCCGGCTGCACGGGGGGGGCGCGGGGGACGCGGGGGTCTATTCTGGTTCTGCTCCGACATAGGTACTACCTCTTTTCGGCTGTGCTGGATAGTTGCCATCAATCTGCGTGCCAATAGCAGCGGGGGGGACGAAGCGGCCTCCCCTGACGAGGAGGCCGCCTGCGGGCTGGTCGCCTCTGGCCGGGCCAGAGAGCGAAGGCTAAGAGCTAAGGGATCAGGTCGATGGAGCGTTTGACTACCTTGCTCAGTTCACCGCGCTTGATGTTATCGTTCGGGCGGAAGCAGAACGGCCCGCTGGTACCAGCACAGTAGTTGCCGCTGATGATGCCGCCATGCGCCAGCGTCTCGATAGCGTTGTAAAAGAGGTTATTAGCGGCTACGTCGCTGAAGGTTGGGCTGGTCGGTGAGTAGACAGCGTACCGCCGCACCCGCTGCACGATAGCCGCCACCTGACCGCGCGTGATGTTCACATTGGGGCCGTAGCAGGGTGCTGTCGTGCCGAGGCCCGTACACTGCGCCGCAGTAAGGCCGTTAACCGCACCAACGTGAGCGACCGCCTCGACGTAACCGTAGAATACGTTACTAACCGCCACATCGCGGAAGGTCGGAGCGGCTGGTACGTAGCTGGGGATGCCGAAACCCAGCTTGGCTATCTTGGCGAACTGGCCGCGAGTAGTATTGCTGTTCGGCTCAAAGCGGATGGTGGTGGGGGGGGTGTTGGGGAAGCCGCCCACAATACCGTTGCAGTAGAGGAACTCGATGTAGCTGACAAAGATGTTGGTAGCTGGTACATCGCTGAAGCTCGGTGTGGTGCGGGTAGCCACGCAAACAGTGCCAGAACCGATGTCGTTGACTGGATTCTCGTCGCCCGGCGCGTCGATCACTACCCATACCGTCTGCTTGCCACCCTGGGTGAAGGTGTGGGTGGTGCCGATAGCCAGCGTCTGGCCGCCAGGGAGGTTACTGGTCTGGGCCGCAAAGCAGTCGTTGGGGTTGCTACAGGCCGTAACCTGGGTGGGGGTCGTTACCTGGTTGAAGTAGAGGCGCACGCTAGCCGAACCCTCGAACTGGATCGCCCCAAAGTTCTTGATCGTGGCAGTAACGATACTTGGCTGGTTCAACTGCGGCAGGTTGCTGAAGTTGGGGACTGTTGCTCTTGCTTCCACCTTGTAGAGGCCGAGGTCAACAATAGGTGGCGCACTGGGGGTGGGGGTGTTGTCGCCAGGGGCGATCACCTCAACCCGCAGCGGGATCACCTTGCCGCCGAGGCGCAGGTCAACCAGCGGGTCGTTGTTCGCACTGTAGAGGAAGCCGGTCAGCACCGTGCGCGCACTGAGATTGCGGGCATCAAGGGTGAACTGCACGCGGGTTGGGCTGGTGATGTTCGTCGTGCCAGAGATCGGCGACTCGCTGATCCAGGGCAGGTCGGTATAGTTGATCGGCGGGGCTTCTACATACTTGAGCATGTTGGCGTACCACTTGGCCGCTTGCGGGTCAGGCGGGATGCTGTTGATACCCTGGCGGTTGAGGACGAGGCGGTTGCTCGCCAGCACTGCCTTCTGGTCGAGGGTGGCAATCAGGCTGGCCTCCCCCTCGGTGGCGTTACGGCTGTAGCCCACCAGCGGTTGGGCGATCACCTCGTCCACCGTCATCGGGCTGCCATAGCCCGTGTTGTAGCCCAGCAAGTTCTGGTTGGTTACGTCGGTGAGGACAAAGGGGCGGCTGAACAACTGGTTGTTTGGCTCCCAGATGTACTGCGAACGCGGGTTGACTTCGCGGGGGTTGCGCCCCTGGATGCCAAAGGTGGCGTTGAAGAACTGGGCAGTTTCGGTGTAGACAGGGTTGCCCGGCCCCGGCTGGCGGCCAGTAACGTCAAAGGTACTCATCACCAGCTTGCCACCCTCGCGCCCATTGAAGACCCCACTACCGTTCAGGTAGTCTCTAAGTATCTGCCAGTGGGGGGCGTAGGTGCCAGTGGGCAGGCCGTTGAGAGGATAGTCCTGGAAGCGCAGGTTCTGGTCATGCTCAACTAGCACCACATCCCAGGTGTTGGCTGCGTTGTTCAGCGCGTTCCAGAAGCCAGCAGGTTCGTTGAAGTAGCCGCTGATCTGGAAGGGTGGTTCGCCCGCGATGCGCGACAGGTAGCAGAGGCCGCGTGCGCTGGGGTTGTAGTAGATTGCGGGAACTGGTGGCGGGTTCGCGTTGTTGTAGTAATAGAGGTCGGGCGGCTGGTTGTGGTCGCTGTAGAGCAGCACCCGCAGCGGCGCGGTCAATACATTGTGGGGGTTGAGCGTCCAGTCTACTGCACTGGCCTCCAATGTTCCCGGCTGGCCGTCGGTACGCGGCACCTGCCTGCTGTAGCGCAGGCTGGGGTAGCCGTTGGTCAGACAGGTTGCCGGGTCAATCGGGATCACGTCGTCGCCCATGTGATCCGGTAGTGCCAGCGGGAGGGGCGGGGGGTTGGTCGCCTCGCGCAGGAACCAGCGCAGGTTGCCAGTGCCACCATTGGCGATGTTCATCGAGAAGGCAGTGCTAGTCAGGCCATATGTCACCCACATATTGTTGTAGGCAGCCTGCTGGTACACGCCACGTGCGCTCTTGAGCAGGATGTCGGCCCCCTGGGTCGTCTGCCCTGCTACCACGCTGACCGTCGTCGTGTCGCTGATGTAGCGCGAGGCGTTGCCCTCAAGGGTGTAGGTGCCAGGCGGCAGCGTCAGAGTGTACACCCCATTGTAGCCGGTCAGCGGTGGGGTGTAGTCCACACGGGTGCTGAAGGTGCGGCTGGTACCCCGCGCCCTGACCACCCCGGTTAGCGGGCTGGAAGGGGCGAAGAAGCGACGCAGCACGCCCGTCACTGTCCCCTGGGGAGGGACACTGTAGTGGATCGAGAGACCAGTGAACAAAACGCCCTCGCGGTAGCTATACTGGAAGCCGTCAACCGTGTTGTTGGCGGCTGGCCCTTCGAGGCCGACCGAGGCTTTCTGGCCTATCGAGTAGTCGTCCTCCGGGTCGGGAGTCTGGTTGCCAGTAGTCTGGTAGTTCATGTAGATGTCGTAGCTGTAGGGCTGGGCTGCGCCCTTGCGCCAGAGTACCAGTTCGCAATCCAGGGTGGCGGTGGTGGTGGCGGGGTCAAGATAGTGGCCTGCCCAGCGGATCACAAAGCGCGAACCGTTGCCGTCCTGGATGAAGTTGGTAAACACCCCCGCCGCCCCGATAGGGCTGGGTAGTAGGATTTGGCTGAACCAGGTGCTGATCGAATTGCGTGGGTTGGCGGGGCTGGGGATTGGTGAACCGGGACCAATCAGGCCAACGAGGCTGCCAGGCTGGAAGCCCACGATGCCACCACTCTGCACTTCCAGACTGCTGTAGGAGGCTCCGTAGTAGTTGAAGGCGAAGGGCAGGCTGATCGTCGCTACCGCACCATTGCTGGCGATGGCCTCGATCCGATTGGTGGCGGGAATGTAACTGCTGCTCTCCTGTACGCAGACATAGCCGAACTGGTCGGTCTTACGCACGATCCGCAGGTCGGGTACGCTGTAGTTGCTGTTGGACACAGTGATCGCAATGTCGTCCGCCTTCTCGCAGTGGTCAGGGACGGTCACATGGAGGGTGTACTGACCGGGGAAGACTTGGCTGAAGCTGTACAGGCCGTTGACGTTGGTGGTAGTGGTCAGGTTGCCGAAGGTGACGGTGATGCCGACGACCGGGGTGATCACCGAGCCAGAAGCGTCGGTGCGGATTACCCGACCCGACACCGTGTAACTGATGCCACCGCTGGGCCGAATCACGCTGACTTTGGCCGCGCCGGGGTTGGTCACTGCCGGTTGGACTTCGATCTCTTGCTGGTAAGCCTTGAAGATGCGGGCGGCGTGGGCTTTGCCGCCCTTCAGGGTGGAGTCGCTAGCCGTCCAGGTGACGAAGGTGCCGAAGAACATGGAGAGAACCAGCACCGCTGCCAGCCAGCGATAAACGCGGTAGTTTGCACGCTCGTTTGTACTATTGACCATCACTTCATCCTCTCTACAGGAGACCAGGCCGCTGCTAACCGCCATCAGAGCGGGCGTAGAGCCGCAGCCAGCATAAAACTTACGCGCCCCAGACGACCCACAGCAGGCGGTAAGGGCGGAGGGCCGTATAGCCCAGGCCAAGTTGCCAGACAGACCCGCCAAAAAGAGGGGGTGGGGCAGGCATACCAGGCCGACTGCTCCCGCCCCCTCTCTTTGGTTGTCTAGCCCAGCAACTTACTTAGCCTGGGGGCAGCAC
>JBBROH010000010.1:0-41060 GCA_038229595.1 Chloroflexia bacterium
CAGCGCGGTGGATCGGTAGGCGGATGTCTACTGCGCCAGCGCGAATGGTGAGTTGGTCAGGTGCATCCAGCCCCAGGTGCGGCAGGGTTGCGGTCGGGTCGGGCAGCACCGGCGTGACCGTCATAGTCGGTGGCGCAATGACCGCTGGCTGTGCCGTTGGCGGGACAGTCACTGTCGGTTGGCTGATGTTCTGATAGCTAGCTTCGAGCAGCGGCCAGCAGGCGGCGATGGCTAGCACGGCACAGACGAGTAGGAGCAACGGGCGTAGCCGCGCAAGCTGCTGCAAGGCGTTGCCGCTTTGTTGCTGTAGCTGCGCCTGCGGGCTGCGTTGGCGTTGCAACTGGTGGGCGAAGATGCGGACTTCGCCCGCCTGGGCGAGGCTGACCCCGCCACTGCGCTCGGTGGTCATCACCTGCCCACTCGGTAGCTTGATCTGCTGGTTGCGGCTGGCACTGCTCCGCGCTCTGATCACCTGCAGTTCGGCTTCAAGCTCGCTGATCTCCTCTGCCACCGAGATCAGGCTCGCTTTGGTCTCGCGGTCGTCGGCTGAAGGTGGCGGGTTGGGGCTGATGGGGCTGCTCTCTACGCTCATGGTTTTCACTCTGTAGCTTTGCTAGTTCGTGCTTGACTTCCTGTTGGCGGCTGCGGTTCTGCTCAAGCTGCTGCTCAAGGCTCTCGATCTGCTGCTGGTTGTCGTCCAGTTCGCGGTGCAGGCGGTTGGTTTCCTCCCGCTGCTGGCGGGCCGCATCCGCCCCTTGCTGGCGGCGGGCTACCCCGGCCAGTGCGGTGTAGTTACTTGCTTGCTCGTCAAGTTCGTCGGGTTTGAGGCTACGCAGCAGCTTGCGCGTCTGCTCGATGTTGACGTTCAGGCTCATCCCTGCACCTCAAGGCGGGCGAAGTAGACCACGCGGCGATCCAGTTTGCCGAACTGACAGGTGTAGAGGACGAGGTGTCGCTCCTCTCCGGTGGGCAACTGCTCGAAGCTGGTATCGCGGGGATCGAACACGGCGGCTTTATAGATGACGTAGCGATGTTGCTGCCCGCCCGCGCTATCGCAAGTGATGGTGGTGTCGGGCGGCACAGCGGTCGGGTCTTTGAGCGCATCAAAGACGTAGCCCCGCCCGCCGGAGTGACCGTTGAGGACGATGTTGCCCGCCTCGCCGCAACCTACGTCGGGGGTTTGTAGCCCCGCCGCTGACTTCGGCACATCCCACTTCAGCACCGGCCTGCCGTCGGGGGCAGTCTCCAACTGCCACTGACCCGCAACCTTGACCTGCGAGCGGACGATGCCAACGGTTTGCACTGGGGTATCAATGCCGAGCCGGGGGATTTGTAGCTGGACGACCCTTGCGGCAGGGTCATGTACCGGGTTGGGGGTGGGGGTGTTGCTGGCGGGTAGGCTGTTCGCTAGCCGCTCGGCTTCGATAGATTGGGGGTCGCTGCTGGTCGGGGTTGCTGCTTCCAGCACGCTTGTAGCTAGTGGGGCGGCGGGTTGCTCGGTCGGGTTGCTCGGTCGGGTGGCTGCTGCTTCGGTTGGCCTGATGGTGCTGGTTGGCATGGCTGCTTCCTGTGTGGCTGTGGTCGCCACTGGCGGTTGGGTTGCTTGCGCTACGATTCTGGTGACGAGGTTAGCCGCTTGTGGCGTGCTGTAGTAGATGGTAGCGGGGGTAGCGGGCGGGCTGCTTTCTTGCATTGCGCTGACCCCTATCCACGTCCCACCACCTAGCAGGATGATGATCAGGGCAATGGTTAGGCGAATGTCGAGACCAAGTAGCTTGCGGTCGTGCGGGTGCAAGCGCACTTCTTTCACCCCTGCCTCTTGCGCGGCTACAATTTCGCTCAGGCGGCGGGGTAGCCGCGGCTCTGGCTGTGGTGCTGGCTGTGGTTGCACCCCTGGCTGGGTTGATCGCAGTTGCGGCGGTAGTGCGGCGGGTAGCTCCACTTCCAGGTCGCGGGGTGGGTCTGCTCGCGGCCGCGGCTGGCTAGCTTGTCTGGTCAGGCTCGCTAGCTGGGCTTGTAGTTCGGGTACAGCCAGTTCGTCGTCAGTCGGCCCTTCGCGGCTGAGTTGCTCGGCTGTGGCAGCAGCCTGGTTGCAGTGCTTGAGTAGCTCCTGCTCTCGCTGCCGCCGCGCCTTGATCTCGTCGCGTAGCCTGCGCTCGTCGTCGGCCAGCCGAGCCAGTTCCGCGCTGAGTTCTCCTTCGCGCTTCGCTTGCTCGGCAAGTCGGGTGTAGTGGGCGTAGCGGCTCTCGGCCTGCGCCACCGCTTGTACAGGGTTTAGTGGTTGCTCGCCAGCCTCACTCTTGACCTGCACTGGCTGCACTGGCTGCGCTAGCTGCGTTGGTGCTGGCCGTTGCTCACGCCCTGGCTGAGGGTGCTGGACAACTACCGGCGCGGCTGGTTGCGCTGGTTGTGGATGGGGGCGGGCGGTAGCAACCGGCTGGGGTGACGGTTGTGCCTTGCTACCCTGCCCTTTACCTGCGGGCGGTTGATTGGAGCGTGGCGGGGTAGTCGGTGCTGCTACCCCACCACTAGTCATCTCGTTGTCGGCATGAACTTGTGCGCGGCTCATAACTTACTCAGCAGGTGGAGGCGAATGACGAGTTTGACGGTGGTGAGGATCAGCAGCGTGCCGATGAGCAGCAAGGCTGGTAGTTGCCAGTTGGGTGCCTCTGCGCCGGTGGACGCGCTGATCACGATGTAGGTCGGGGTTGGGGTCGGATTGATGCTGCCGACCGGCTGGTTGACGGTGGTTGGTTTCGGCTCGTAGCTGATCACGAGTGGTGTGGCCGACGGTGCGGCAGCCGGTTGCAGGGGTTGGCGGGTTGAGGTTGGTGGGATGTTGGTTGCAGTTGGCGCACTGAGCGTAGTCGTTGTGGTGGCGGTTGGAGCGATGCTGGTGGCGGTTGCGGGTAGGTTGGTAGCAGTTGCTGATACAGTAGTGGCGGTTGCCGGGCTGCGGGTAGCGGTCGCTGCGTTAGTGGTTGCGGTGGGTGGTACGACAGTGGTGGTTGCTGCAACGCTAGTCGCGGTCACTGCGCTAGCGGTCGCGGTTGGTGGAATGCTAGTCGCACTCGGTGGCACGCTGGTGCTAGTCGGCGGGACGATTGTCGCGGTGGGAGTGGCTGGCACGCTCGTCGTAGTTGCCGTTGGCGGGCTGGTGGTTGCCGTTGCACTGGCTTGCAGGCGATAGAAGATCGTGCCGCTGTAGGCAGTCGTCAGCCCTTGCAAGTTGATGCTGACCTGTCCGCCAGCCAGTTCGTGCATCCGCTGGGGGTCACCGAGCAGCGTGACGGTGAAGCCGTAGCTGTGGTAGGGTTGCGGCACCAGCAGATAGCCGCGCAGGTTGGGGTCAGCCAGACGGCGCAGGCTCAAGCGCAGGCTGCCGTTCAGGTCGGTTGTGCCACCGCCGAGCCTGGGCAGCAGATCAGCCGGTGCAGCAGTATCGGCGTAGAGGTTGAAGTCGACCCCAGCGACCGGGTTATTGTCGGGCAACAGCACCGTGAGGTTGAGGCTGTCGGTCAGGGTAGTTGCTACACTGGTGGCGGTTGCCGTCGGCTGGCTGGTGGCCGTACCAGCAGCTTGCGTGGTCGTGCTGGTCGCAGCGGACGTGCTGCTCGGTTGCGGAGTGGCGGTACTCGTTGGTGTGCGGGTTGGGGTCGGCGTGCAGAGTGTGCCGCTGGCGCAAGCCGTCTGCGATGCTGCTGCCGTGCCAGTTAGATCGGGCGTGTTGGTCGGCGTGCTGGTTGCAGTGTTGGTTGGGGTCGACGTGCAGAGTGTGCCGTTGGCGCAAGCCGTTAGCGATGCTGCTGCCGTGCCGGTCAAGTCGGGTGTGTTGGTCGGGGTGCTGGTGCTGGTTGCCGTAGCGGTAGCCGTCGGCACGGCGTACCACACCGTCAGGAAGTGGCTGCCACCGGGGATGCTGCGGTTGACGTACCACTGGCTACCTTCCGGCTGGCCTGCTTGCAGCCCGCTTGCGCTACTGCCCAGATAGCGGTAGCCACCCGGCGGATTGACCTCGAACACCGTGCTTTCCCATGCCAGGTAGCCGCGCTCGTCCTGCGGGGTCAGCCGGGCGAAGAACTTGGTTGGCGCAGGTAGGATTGTGTCGGTGGCGGTATACACCCCCAGCAGGTCAGGGGTGGCGACGTTCTGGGCGAAGCGGTAGACACGCACGTTGCAGCTAACTAGCGGGCCGCTGCTGCTACCCTCCCGGCAGATGATCCGGGCTTGATCGCGGCCCAGCAGTGCGTCAAGGATGCGGCTCAGGATCGCGGCGTACTCGGCGCGGTTGATGGGGTTGCTGGGGCGGTAGCGGCCGTTCGTGCCGTAAACCAGGCGGTAAGTGTAGGCGGTCTCAATGTAGTCGAAGAAGATGTGGGTAAGCGGCACGTCGCTGAAGTGGGGCGCACCGGCAATGATCGCAGTGGCAAGGTTGGGGGCTTCCGCCGTGTTCTTGCTCATCTCGTCGCGCCGCAGGTTGTTATCCGGGTAGAAGCAGGACAGGTTGGGGTTGCTCTGGCAAGCCCGACCGCTGAACAGGCCGTAGGCTGAAGCGGTTTCAATCTCCTGCCAGTGATTGGCGTTACCAGCTTCGTGTGGCACGTCGGGGTAGAGCGGTTCTTGGTTCGGGTCACGGTACCTGTCCTGCCACTTGACCTCATCGGGGATCGGGGCGAACTTGAACAGGCGGTAGAAGTAGACGGCTCCGCTGCGACGGCGGACCAGTTCGCGACCCTTGAACTGGGGCTGGCTGGGCGGGTTCTGGCAGAGGTTCTCTGGTACAAGGGTGATGTAGTCGGCAGTGGTACAGCCGCCGCCGGAGGAGACACGATAGACCTCGTAGTTGAGGCCGAGCATACTCTCCTCGTCGGAGTAGCGTACTACGTCGGGGCTGGTGGTGCGGGCGGGTGCTTCGCCGCCAGCGTCAGGGCGGCTGATGTTGTTGACGACTTGTAGGCCGCCGGTTTGGGCGTGGGCGGCTGAGGGTTGAGCAGGATGTTGTGTTGCCAGCAGTCCGCCGAGCGCAATGCTGAACATAGCGGCAAGACTGAGAATGGTAAATACCTGTCTGGTTCGTGGAGTCACTATATTCTCCTGTGATCTGCTTCGAGAGCTTGGCGGCAAAGGCGAAGCAGCTTGTCTTGTAGATTGGGCTGAGAACGATTGGGCGGTGCTACTAAGTTGAACTGGTTAGGGCGGGGCTTACCTCCTTTCCTTGTTGCCGGGCAAAACAAAAGCGTCAGCAGCCGGGCAGGGGAGAGGTGTACTCTCCTTGCCGGGTCTGCTGACGCTCTGTTCAGTGCTGGGCCAATAATGCCCCGTCAGACTTTATGCGGTTTTTGCTTGCGCTGGTCTAAACCTTCTGGCTCGGCCAGATTTTGACAAGTGCCTTGCAACGGTAGCACTGTACGTAGGTAGGCCGCTTGACTTCGACCCAGACGCTGGCTTCAATGCGCTGGCCTGCGATCAGCAGATTAACGCCGTTAACCTTGCCCTGTCCGTCGAAGGTGGCAAGGCCGACGGTGTAGCCACAGCCGTTCCTGCCACAAGTCCATAGATCGTCGTGTTGACCCTGCACGTTGTTCCTTTCCTAGCTCTCACGCGCCTATTGCGGTATAGGTATGCAGCCAAAGCGGGCAGATGTTGGTTGTGTCTGCACGATGCCGGGCAGCAGCTTTGACTAGATAAACCAGTACCACAGTGGGCGGCTTGTGATTTTTGTCAAACACAGTCGTATTATACAGATGCGTGCGACAAATGTCAAGTGAGTTGGGGGTACTTTTTGGGGATTGACATCTGTCAAATATCAGCTATAATGTTAATGCCGAGTTTGGCGCAGAAGGTGAGGCAGCTTGTGGCAGACAGGGTCGAAAGTATCAAGCTGGGTGAGGTGGTTGGCCGCAGGCTGGCCGCGTTGCAGCGGGAGCGTGGCGTGCGCGACTCTGATCTTGCCCGGCTAACCGGGATCAGCAATGCTTATTTTAGCAGGCTGAAGGCAGGTAAGTACGACGATCCCGGTGTGGGGATGCTGATCAGCATCGCCAACGCACTGGGGGTGCAACCCGCTGAGTTGGTTGGTGACCAGTTGCGGACGCTGGAATTGCCCATGCCTGCGCCCGCCGCCTACTTTGCCGCGCAATTTGGTGTAACTCGCCCCGATCATGTGCGGGCGGTTGAGGAGTTTGCCCGCAGGCTGGCTGAATTGGCGCAAGGCAAGGCGCAAATCGACGAGCAACCGAGTAGCAGGCAGCGCAAAAAGAGTGTGCTGTCCGACCTTACCTATCGGCTGTTCGGTCAGGTGTTGGAGGAGGATGAAGGTAAAGCAGCCTTCTCCGCAGAGGGTGATCCACAGCTTGATCAGGTTCTGGCGGGCTGGTACAGGCTGGCTCCGCAGGATCGTGACCTGCTGGCTAGTATGCTTGAGCGGCTGCTTAACCCCAGACGATTAGCGGTGCTGTTCTAGCTCCGCTCGTGCCTTCCACAAAGCCACCTCACCTTGCAAGTCAGCTATCTTTTTAGCATCTGTTGCACGTTGACGTAGCAAGATGATGTTGCTGTAGAGCAGCAGCGGCAGGGTGGTGATGCCCATTATAATCAACAGGTAGGCATTCATCAGCCGTACCCACTCCACCGTGATCTGGCGTAGAGCTAGCCAGCCTTGCGCGTCAAGGTACGCCAGCACCGCGTAGGTGATAGCATTGACCAGCAGCGTCACCACCAACCCCCGCCAGTTAAGCGCAACCGCAGCCGCTATCCAATAGAGGATTATCAAGAAGAAGCCGGGGCTGACATTGAGGCCACTGGTGAGCGTCACCGCGACCATGATTGCGGTGCTGGATACCAGCCCGGCGGTGAGTACGATCTTGTTGTAGTCCTTGTCAGCCCATGCCATGATCCACCAGAGGTAGGCCGCCGCGATGATGAGCATGACAACATGGGAGGTGATGGTAACAGTGCGCCACTCGGCCTGTGGGGTGTTTACAAAGTAGGCTACCAGCCTCCCCAGACCTGTGCCAGTGGTCAACACGCTCAACCAGCGTAGCAGCTTTGGTTTGTGGATCAAGCCGGGTTCATGTAGCAGATTGTGCCAGAAGCCCGCCTCGCTTGTTCTTTGCCTACCAACGTTTTTGGACATTACTTTCTGCATCTTTTCTCCTCACCGAACACGTATTTACAGCTTCCAGCAGCCTCTATAGTACCCAACAGCAGCAGCCATGTCAAGCCTACAAGCGCACTGCTTTTGGATTTTTGTCAAAAGTTGGTATAATGGCTACGTTGTCCGGTCACACTGGTTTGGCTGGCTCTAAAAGGTGGTTTAGCAAGAACAATTAAGGAGCTTATTGTGGCAATTGTAAAGACGATCCCCGGCCCACCGGGTTTGCCGCTAGTTGGTAACGTGCTGAATCTGCTGGGTAATGCGCTTGAGGTGCGGACGCGGCAGATGACACGCTACCCCGATATTAACAAGATCAGCTATGGGCCGTTGCGGGTAGTGCGGGTCAACAGTGCCGAGTACGTCCGGCGGGTGTTGATTGACCAGTATGAGGATTTTGACAAGACTGAGCAACTTAGTGGCTTGGCGAAGCCGGTGCTGGGTAAAGGTCTATTGGCCGCTCCCCACAACATCCAGCGGCGCAACCGGCGGCTGGTGCAACCTGCCTTCAACCACAGCCGTGTGTCCACCTACGCCGCCGATATGGTGGCCCTGACACAGGAGCGACAGGCGCAGTGGGCGGACGGTGCGACGATTGACCTTGCTGCGGAGATGCAGGAACTCACCATGCAGATCATCAGCAAGGCGATGTTCTCAAGCGATGTTACTGAAGAAGCACGAGAGCTTGGCGATGCAATTGTCACCTCTATGACCTTTGTGACCGACTACTTCCTCTTTCCTTTTGTTGCCAGAATGCCGCTGCCCGTGACGCTGCGCTACAGAGAAGCTGGCCGCACGCTGAACCGGGTGATCCGAAGGCTGATCGCCGAGCGCAAGGCCAGCGGCGAAGATCGGGGCGACCTGCTCTCGATGCTAATCGCGTCGCGGGACGAGCAGGGTGGCATGGACGACGAGCAAATCCGTGATGAAGTCATGAATATCTTTCTGGCTGGGCATGAGACGACCGCGAATGCACTGGCGTGGGCGGGCTACCTGCTGGCAACCCACCCCGGCTACTACGACCGCCTGCAAGCAGAGGTAGACGCAGTGTTGGGCGGACGCACCCCGACGGTGGCCGACCTGCCCAACCTGCCTTTCACCCAGCAGGTGTTCAAGGAGACGCTGCGGCTCTACCCCCCAGCTTACATGACCTTGCGGCTGACGACGCGCGACACCGAGCTTGACGGCTACCCGATAGCTGAGGGTACGCTGGTGCTGGTGGATTTCTACACCATGCACCGCCGCGCCGATTACTTCGCCAGCCCCAACCAGTTCGACCCCAACCGCTTCAGCGTGGAACGCGAGAAGCTGATCCCGAAGGGTACGTACCTGCCGTTCGGCACCGGGCCGCGAGTGTGCATCGGCAACGGCTTCGCCATGATGGAAGGGCAACTACTGCTGGCAACGCTGGCCCAGCACGTGCGCTTGCGGCTGGCGGGTGAGCAGCAGGTCAAGCCAGAGCCGCTGGTGTCGCTGCGGCCAAAGGATGGTATCAAGATGATCGTTGAGCGAAGGAGCAACTAAATTGGCGACGGTAAGTACACAAACAGAGTCCACAAACAACGTTCCCAGCCCGCGTGAGCTGCCGCTGGTCGGCAACGCCTTCGACCTTGTGTTCGATGGGCTGGGCCAACGGCTGAAGTGGAGTCGCGAGTTCGGCGACATCTACCGGCTTAATCTGGCCGGTCAGCACACGATTGTTATTGCCCGCCCCGACTGGGTACAGGAGGTGTTGATGGGCAAGCCGCTGGAGTTCGAGCGGTCTGACTTGCTCAACCCGCGTGAGAACCCGCTGCTGGGGCGGGGCTTGTTCACCACCCTCAACCGCGAGTTCAGGCCGAAGCGCAAGCGGATGCAGCCCGCCTTCAACCACAGCCGCGTGGCTGAATACGCAAAGATCATGGCCGAGTACGCGGAGGAGCAGGCGGCTGGTTGGCGGGACGGTGTGTTCGACATCCATCACGAGATGATGCAGGTGACAATGCAGATCATCGGCAAGACGATGTTCGACCGCGACCTCTCTGGTGAAGCTGACGAGTTGGGCGAGACGATCACCCGCCTGATCGCCGAGCCGAACAACCCGCTGCCAATCCCCCCGGAGTGGCCGACCCCGCGCAACATCCGCGTCCGCAAAGCGATAAGTCGCCTTGATGCCACCGTCTACCAGATGATCGCCGAGCGCAAGGCCGATGGGCGCGATCATGGCGACCTGCTCAGTATGCTACTTACCAGCCGCGACGAAGCGGGCAACGCAATGAGCGACAAGGATGTGCGCGACGAGTTGATGACGATCCTGATCGCTGGGCATGAGACGACCGCGCTGGCCCTGACGTGGACGCTGCACCTGCTGACCCAGCACCCCGGCTACTACGAGCGGGTGCAGGCCGAGCTCGACCGCGTGCTAGTGGGCCGTACCCCGACGGTGGCCGACCTGCCACAGCTAAGCTACACCCAGCAGGCGATCAAGGAAGCTTTGCGGCTCTACCCACCAGCGCACGTAATCGCCCGTGCCAACGAGCAGGCCGAAGTGCTGGGCGGCTACCACATCCCGGCACGAACGCTGCTGCTGATTGATGTATGGGCGATGCACCGTCGCGCCGACTACTTCGCGCAGCCGGAGCAGTACGACCCCGACCGCTTCAGCCCGGAGCGAGAGAAGCAGCTAGCGCGTGGGGCATACCTGCCGTTCGGCACCGGGCCGCGCATCTGCATTGGGCAGGCGTTCGCCATGATGGAGGCGCAGATGGTGCTGGCGACGTTGATGCAGCGGGTACGTTTCAGTGCAGTAGCGCAATGGGTGCAGCCGGACGCGGTGGTGACGCTGCGGCCAAAGGGGGGGTTGCGGATGCGGGTGGAGCAGCAACAAAGCTAGGGGCTAGCCGGGCTGATCGGCAGGCAGAGCGCGTCATCATCATTGGTATGCAGTCTAGCCATGCTTATGTGATATAGTACATCGTATGCATCGTTCTTTACTTCAGCAGTCATGTTACTTGCAAGTGCAGGACTCTTTATGAGTAGCGATTCAAGCACAACTTCTATGTCATAAAGGTAAATATCCTTGAGGGACAAGTACCGAGCAACATCAACCTTCACCTTGATATCGTTTGCGTTTAGTAGAAGCAACAACGTATTAGTTGCTTCTTGTTGGTGTCTTCCTTCTCGGAGCAGAATAACAGCAGCCCAGTAGCGTATGTTATCATCTTGACAGTTAAGTAGGTCCAGCAGGGTGGACAATGCTTCTTGCACGTGCGAATCATGACTGAGTAGTACTTCGGCGGCTTCTTGTCGTAGCGGTGCATGTATGCTGTTCAACAAGGCAAGCAGCGTGTGTGTTGCTATGTGTTGATAAGATTTACAATAAAGAAGGTCTCTGGCTGCTAGGAAACGTACAGAGTCGGAACTACTACTTGCTGTTACTATCAGAGCTTCTATAGCCTCATCATCGTACTGATTAGTCATACGATCATTCATACTTAGAAGGGTATTAGCTGCTAGGTAGGAGACTTCTGCGTTTTCGTTGTGCAACAGATCACCAAGTCCGTCTGTTGTTTGCTGATGTCCTGCGCCGAAGACTGCTAGCCAGGCAGAGGCGTTCTCGCTTATGTTTTTATCTGCTTCGATGCACAACATAAACATTGTATTGATAGCCTGCTGTTCATGAAACCGCTTAGAGAGTAGCAGGCGGGCCGCTTCGTAGCGCACTTCAGCATCACGGTGATTGAGCAAAGAAAGTGTGATGTCTAGCATCTCTTTTGAGTGTTGAGTGCCGAAAACATCGTAATCAACTACAGAGTTAAACACAAGCAGGGCTCTAGGCTCATCCAGCAAAGTTCTCAGGAAGGCATCTGCTACTTCTTGTTGGTACTGCTCTATGTTTATGAGACTTCCAACAGCTTGCAATCGAACCCAAGCGTCTTGTTCATGAAGCAGCTTTAGCAACGTTGACACAGCTCTTCGGTTCTGATGATCAACCTCAAACAGTATCTCAGCTACTTCGTGACGAACGTAAGCTGAAGGATGCTCCAAGAAACCAATCAATGCCTCAAGCAACCACTGCCCTTGTTCAACTTTGCCAAGTTCAACTACCGCTTTTTTGATGTGCTGATGTAGTTGGAAGTATTCACCTTGCCATTCATCTAGTCTGCCCACGTAGGCTGTTACCAACTCCTGTATAATCTGTCTCATTTTTGATTGAAGCGGCAAGATACCATCGGCGCAGGCGCGGAGCGCAATCAGCAGGTCGCGATGGAACAATTCTTCGTACTCTGGTTGCTCCTCCCGCAACGGGTCAAGGCACAGGTCGTAGAGCAGCCTGCTGGCCGCTTCCTGGTAGTCTTTGCTGATGAAGCCGAGCGCAAGCAGGAATACCTCATCCCAGCGCGGGTCTAGCCGGTAGCGGCGCAGGTTAGTTAGCCACATGGCCGGGTCTTGCACCAGTTGGCGAGCAGCAAAATACTCCTCAAAGCTGTGGTGCAGGTAGCTAAAGTAGTCAGCGGTGGCGGTCTGACGACGCAGGACGAACAGCCCACCTTCCGCAACCAGCGTCCGCCACAGCCGCCCCACTACTCTGCTGGTAGCTCCACTGGCCCCAAACCACTGATGTACAAACCACCACTTCCGACAAACACCAGAGTGTTAGCCTGTACAACGCCCCAGTTCCTACCTTTGCCCTCTTGGAGATTGACCACAACACTGTCACTGCTCGTTGCGCGTGTGGCATCACTGAATGTGTAAGTCTGCACTGAGTCTTGTACCTGTGAACCATCCAACATTGTTGGCTTTAGGGGAGCAGGCACATCTACAGGTGATACTTTCGATGTCTCTGGTGGTGCTGATAGGGTAGGGTAATAAGTATCGTCCCATACTATCTTGTTGCCATTTATGTGAGGGTAGTTCGCTTGGTTTTGGGAAATCACTTTGTCTATCTTCTTAGTGATACTATAGAGGTGGAGGCGCTCGTCAGAGGCAGGACTGTATGCGGACCACACCACATTGTCACCAGAAACATCGTACTGAAAGGCACCGCTACCTTTGGCAATAATCCTGTCTGCTACGCTGCCATCTATCTTAATTAGATGTAGAGCGTATTCGTATGTACTGATACAACGAGGGCCGCCACCACCATCTCCTGGGTCGCAATCTTGGCTAATAGGTTTACCCTCTGTCCATAGTAGCACACCATCGCTAGCAACTGGATCGCGGCCCACGGGGGTAATTAGTTGCTCATGGCTTGTGGCAAGATTGTACCCGTAAATACCCTCTTGGCCTTGACCATGGTTCCAATAGTAAAGGACTGCCCTATCCAAGGCCATTTTGCCAAACAAGTCCTTTCTGCTTGTGGCAAACACGCTAGAAGTCACACTCGTAGCCGTATCGTAGCTAAAAACGGCTATGCGGTTTGAGGCCTCACCCTCTTGCCAGATCAAGGTGTTACCATCAGTAGAAATATAATATTTTCCAATGGGAGAGTTAGATACTAGAAATTCTCTTTGCTTTGAGAGATCATAACCATACAGAGAATTACCTCCGTTACGTGTGTCCTGCCAGAACACGAAGTGACCACGCGCTGAAACATCGTTCTCTACAGTGCTGGCAATTAGCTTTGCGGCACTCGCTCCGGCTTCATTCATCTTACTGGCTGGCATTGTGTACTGGTCGCCCAGGTTGGTGGTCTGCTCGTCTGAGCAAGATGTCAACGTTAGACTCAGTACACACAGTAGGACTAGGGTTAGATTGCGGCTCTTCATACGACCTCCTGTTATTAACAACAATGTTTGTGCTTCTCTTCAGCCATTGCTAGATCGTTTGTTGTGAGGCTGGTACCAGCACTGATAGCTAACGTATTCCTGCCCCGAACGTATTCACTGGCGAAACCGTGTTCATCATCACTGCCCTCCTTTGTGCGATCCTGCTCGGTGCGCCGCCTCTGGCAGCACTCACCCTCTTATACTCCTACGCCCAACACACTTCATCATGTCGTACTGCTCGCTCCCCCTGTAGCTGTAGCAGCTACTACCCTGTTCGGCTCAGGACAGCAGCACCTGGCGGCATTAGCACCCTGCTACCCACCACCCTCAGACCAGCATCGTAGCTCACCCGCGTCGGGGTTGCGGTTGGGGCTATCGGTCTACAGATGGAAACCAGGTTGTATGTCACCTTGCCTTCTCGCTTACCAATACGCTCAAGAAGGGTAGGTAGGGCGTTAGCGACGATACCAAGACCCACGTTCTTCAGCCCGTCAAGCACCTGTCCCCACGCGTCTGCGTCGCTAGGCGTGGTAGTAACTGCCGTGCTGAAGATGGCCGCCGCTGCAAGGCTGCCCAGCGTGAGGGTTGCGTCGCTGGTGGCGGCACCCTTCGCCTTAGCCAACCACCGCTTGAGGTTGTCGCCGAACTGCTCCTGCTGAACCATGTTCGCCACCTGCTTCTACTTGTTGTGTACATTGTACAGCCAGCAAGTGCCTGCGGTCAACCCACCGCAAGAAAGCGCAACCGCACCACCCGCCCGTAGATACCCGTCAGCACCACCGCGATCCGCTCACTCCACCGCTCGGCCAGTGCCACCAACACGTTGCCGGGTGGCTGACGCAGCAGCCATGTTGCACCGTCGCGCCCGACCAGCCGCACCTGCGCTAGCCAGCTATGCCACAGTTCGTCGCCGACCAGCGTCCGCAAGTCGTCAGCAGCGGCCCGCCAGCCGCTCTGCATCCAGTCGGTGGCTGGCTCGTGTGTCGGCGCGGTGACTGGCTCTGGCTCGTCTGGCTCGGTGCTGACCGGCGGTTGGTCACCAGCGAAGTTGATCGGCTCATTGCCGGAGCGTGGATGTTCAAAGCGGATGCTGAGGTCATAACCAAGCTGGGCGGTCAATAGCTCTTGCAGGAGCGCGGTATGTTGGGCGGCTTCGGCCAGTGGCACACGCGGAGGCAGCACCAGCAGCGCGGTATGTGCATCCGGGCAGGCTAGGAACGCATCCTTGAAGCACAGGTAGTAGGCTGCCTCATGCTCTGCTGCCAGCCGCTCGCGCACGGTCAGCCAGCGGGCTAGCGTCGGCTGGTCTACTCCGTAGCGGGCAAGGAGCTTGCGGGCTTCTTCCTCTTGCCGCTTGCGCTGCTCGGCGGCGTACTCGGCCACCCAGTTCTGCGGGTCGGGCTGGCTGGGGCGCGGTGGCTGCTCTCCGGCCCGCAGCTTGGTTCGTACGAACCCGGCAGGGCTGGTGATGCCCTTCGCAGTGCGGGTGTACTCAACCCAGCCAGCTACTACTTCGCTGCTGCACGTGGTCGCCAGTTCCTCAGCCACCCTGCGCTGCACGCCGATACCGGTAAGTTGCTGTACGCTGACCTGCTGCTCGGTAGTGAGGGGCAGTGCTGGTTGAGGGATTTGTGTACTGGCTGCTGGAGGTGGTTCGGCTGCTGGATGCTCGTCTACCCTGGTAGCAGGATAATCCACAACAAGGCCACCAACACCAGCCTGTTTGTTTGTTCTCTTAGTTCTGAGTCTTTCGTTCTGTATTTGGGTGGCACCCATGCTACCCCTGACGGCTTCAGACCTTGCACCGGTGCCACCCCTGCCATCCGATGCGGGATCAGCAGACCCTGCACCCCCGCCACCCCTGCTCTGGCCTGCACCGTCGGCCAGCGGCAGCGTCGCAGCTTCAAGATCAGCCGGTTGGTCAGGCGTGGGGATTAGCAGCAGGATGTAGGTGTTAGGGTCGTACTGGCCGCGCCCCGGCACGACGGTGACGATGCCGATGCGCTCGAACTCGCGGATGTAGCGATGCACGGTGTCAGCGGAGAAGTCAGCAAGTTTAGCGAGATGGGCGTTGGAAGCGCGGGCGCGGGTGGGGGTGCGCTGGTCAGAGGCGACCTCAGTGAGTGCCATGTAGATGCTGCGGGCAGTACCGAGAACAAGGCCGGGTTTGGTCGGGATGAGGTCGGCCAGCCGCTTGACGGCGAGCTTCTGCTGCCAGAGGTAGCCACCAGACTTGGCGGCAGCTTCAATGCTGCGCTCAAGGGCGGTAAGGAGCGTCTGACGGGAACTTAGCCGCTGGTAAGCGGGATCAACGCCGGTCGGTTGCGTGGCGTGTGGGTAATTAAGCATCGAAAATGGCCCTTTCGTGCTGGCAAGCGAATATTGCACCCCCAAAAGAGGCACAAAACCGCCCAAACCCCTTGCATTGCAGAGCCAGTCGTGCTATAATAGCCTCAAAGAGAGACAAAAAGCACGAGAGTGCCACTCCGCAAGGAGCGTTTCTTATCGGTGCGATGGACCACTGGGCTAGCTGGGGAGCAGGTACAGTGGTTTTTTCGCGTCTAAAAACTGGTTAGGGGACTAGCCGCCCCTCTGGTCTATTGGCGTGATCGTTCACGCTGCTGTGTTCTGTGTTGATGGTAGCTGCTGAATGGCCGCCTAACGGCCAGTTTAGCTAGTAGGAACAGGGATCAGGTTGTTACTGGCTGCCCAGAACCATTACGCTACCTTGTTGTTGCCTCAGACTCAGTTTCCATGCCAGCAGTGGTTAACTGCCAGCTTCATCGTAGAGTTCTCTGGCGAGCAGCAACTTGATCTGCTCGAACAGTTGGGGTGCAAGCATGACCGCACTGGGTCTACCATCCACAACCACCAGCAGTGGTCGCTCGGTATCCTTTAGTTGCGTGACCAACTCTTTGTAGCGGGTTCGTAGGTCAGTCGAGTTGACCACCCCGGATGCCGCATCTATATCAAGATTGGGCCGTCCGTTCAACCCCAAGTTAGTTGTCATGTAAGCTCCTTGCTGCCGCCGGATGAATCTACGATTCAGGTTGGTGTCACTGTGGTGTAATTATAGAGTGAGTCATGCTCGGCTGTCAATAGGTTTTTCCACAGATTCAGCACAATTTTGCAGCATCCCGATCACCAGCCTGTTTACTAACTCCGATCCGCAGAAGCTGGCTGTACAGTCCTCCATGTCAGAGCCTCAAACCCTCTCGAGGCGACGAAGTTAGCCACTTGCTACAAACACAATCAATTTCCTGAAGAAATAAACTGCTTCATTGCCAAGCCTGCGTTCGATATTTAACCTGCATCAGCCTCAATCCATTTAGGCGTAGAGGTCGGTGCTTCATCGTACAAGTAACAAGCTCTAAAACGCTGGATGGTTTGCTAGCTGCAAAAAGCACGGCAAGGGCTAGTTACCACTAGCAGGTGAAGTAACGGCTTTGCTACAAACGTAATCAATTTCTTGAGGAAATACCTTTGCACTAGATTCACCACAGCTTGCTTCACGTCGTTAGCCTTAAAGCTACAAATGCAATCAATTTCCTCAAGAAATAACTCATTGGACAAGAGGATAGCTTTGTACTTTTACGGGGTAGGTACTTGACAAAATTACGAACCTGCTGTACACTGCACAGTATGATAGACAAGGGTAGGAACAACAGCGTAGACATATCAGCCCATGAAGGGCAGTACCGGCATGAGGAACGGCGAGTACATCGTATCTGCTACCATGTCGTCTGGTCGGTGCGGCGCGGTAGTGCGGTCTTTAGAAATGAGGCTGTGCGAGAAGAATGTGAGCAGTTGATCAGGCAGACCTGCCGCGCCCGCCGCTGGGAGGTGTTGAGCCTGGAAGTGCTGCCCAATCATGTACGCCTCGCTGTTCAGGTTTGGCCCGCTGATGCTGCCGACCGGGTGATACGCACCTGCAAGGATGCAACCGTGCAGTTGCGTGAGAAGTGGCAGCCGACCCTACCCAGTATGTGGACGCACGGCTTTCTGGCTGATACCCAGTCGCCTGATGAGGAAGCGATCCAGCAACACCTGCTAGCTGAACGTGAACGTGGCTGATTCCGGTTCGTCCAGACGGACGGTGAATTGTGACAGTGCTATGGTCATCTGGTGACTGTCGCTAAACTCAAGTAATGAGGTGTAAAGACGTGGCTGAACGTGGCAAGATCATAGCAGTGGCGAACGAAAAAGGTGGCGTAAGCAAATCCACCCTGACAAGTAATCTGGCGGTGGCGGTTGCCCGGATGCTGACCAGCGTGCGCGGAACGCAGACTGCAACGCTGATCGTGGACGACGACCCGCAGGCAGGCTCCTCGGTCGCCCTTGGCGTGGAGGACATCGAGCCGGAGAACTCGGTCTATCAAGTTTACTACTCCAACTCTTTCGGTAGCAACCGCAAGTCGGTGCTAGACATCATCACCCCGCTTGAGCGTGAAGGGATTGACCTTGCCCCCGCGCACATCAAGATGAGTATGCTTGACCTTGAGATTGCGGGCGCAATTTCTCGTGAACACATCCTCAAGGGAGCGATGCGGCAGGTGCGTGGTCGCTACCCAATCACCTTCATTGACTGTCCCCCCAACCTCGGCTTGCTGACCCTAAACGCCTTGACCGCTGCTGATGCGGTGATCATACCGGTGCAAACCAGTATGCTGGCGATCAAGGGACTGACCTACATCCTTGATACTATTAGCATGGTGCAAGATAAGCTCAACCCTGATCTGCAAATACTTGGTATCCTGCCAACTTTTGTTGATGAGCAGAAGGTCAGCACTGCTGCCGTCAACTACTTCCGCAATGGGGCGTTGGAACAAAGCTACCCCGAGCTTAAGGGCAAGGTCATGCACACCATCATGCGGCGGCGGGCGGTATACGGCAAGGTGCAGGTGGAGGGGATGAGCGTGTTTGCTTCGCGGCCCGGTCGTGACATCAACGCAGCCGAGCTTGAACACGCTCAGACCGAGTGCAGCCAGATTGCCGAGGAGGTACTACAGCGATGCCAGGTAGCATGACGGATCGCATGACATCCCGCTCGAACAAGCGGCGCGATTACGATCTTAGCCTCCCCGCGCCGAACATCCAGCAGGTGATTGAGGTGCCTATAACCAGCCTGCTACCCAATCCCCACCAGCCACGCAAGCTGTTTGATGCCGAGGAGTTGCAGGCTCTAGCTGACAGCATCCGGGAGGAAGGCTTGCTTGAGCCAATCATCGTTTATGAGGATGACGAGGATGGCGAGACGTACATCGCCGCCGGGGAGCGACGCAAGCGGGCCACCGAGTTGCTGGGCCGCCCTACGATCCGTGCTATCCACATGGGCAAGCGGTCGAAGTCGTGGGCGCGGGTAGTTGGCCTGCTAGAGAACATGGGCCGCGCCGACCTGACCCCGTTTGAACGAGTGGGTGGTCTAGCGGAACTGTCCCGCACCTCCGGTCTCAACAATCGGCAACTGGCAGCTAAAGTCGGCCTCAGCCCCGCACAACTTAGCAAGATACTGACTGTTGCCAAGTACCCTCACCTGATCAGCGAGTTGGAGGCTGCTGGCCGTGACGCGAACTTCACCACCGCCTACAACAAAGCGGTGCGGCTACAGGAGGATGAAGGTGAGACACGCGGGCGCAAAGCAAAGCCGCAGCCACCATCAATCCCTCCTGCCAGTCACACAACACAAGCTGATCCACCATCAGGTATCCGTGCTACGCAGGCAAGTGCTGCTGGTCGGTACGTACCCACGACTGGCTTTGAACCAGCCCGTCAAGCGGCTGATCAACCGGAACCAGTGGGCAAGACGGATAACCGGCCATTTCTGCTGCGTGGTGAGTACGTGAGCTACTTTGAGTTGACCATGCTACTGTCTGACATCCGCCGTACTGTGCCGCCACAGCCCTCAGCCAGTGTCACCTCAGATGAGCTGGCTGAAGCCGACGAGTTCGTAGCCGAAGTTGCGCGGCTGGCTGGCAAGTTCGTGAGTGGCTACGGTGGTTAGGTCTAACCGGGAGGCATTGCACAAGATGAGAGGGGGTTTAAGGATGAGCCAGCTTACAGCCGCCGACATCCAAAGGCTGGCGGCAGCAGGTGAGAGCCAGATAGTTGAGTTTAAGCAGGAAGGAGAAACCCAAACTGATCTTGGTGAATTGCTGATCTCGCTAGCCAACGCTGACGGTGGCACAATCCTAGTCGGCGTAACTGATGATGGTGTAGTTAACGGTTGCCCCAACCCGCCTGTGATCCGGCGGAAGCTGCTGGCAGCCTCACGCATGACCCGCCCGCCCATGGAAGACATCACTGAGGAATACTTCGTGACTGTGAACAACAACGAGGTGTTTGTTGTCCACGTACCAGCCCGCCGCGATGCCGTATATTCTTACAGTACGACCTTCCGCATCCGACGTGGCTCACGCAACGAACAGATTGATGGGGTTGAGCTTACCCGCCTCGCCCGCATCCGCAGTGGCAACGACTTTGAGGATGAGCCGCTGCCGGAGCTTTCGCTAGCTGACCTCGACCCCTCAACCATAGCTGATATGCGGGCAGGTCGCGCCCGGCTGGGTGGTTTGGTTGGCACCGGCGGCACCGATAGTGCAACGCTACCTCAAGATGATGTTGCTTTCCTGACCAAGCTCGGTGGCGTAGTGCAATACGGCCAGCGCGTGGTGCCGACAGTGGCAGGTTTGCTGGCTATGGGGCGCAACCCACAGGATGCATTGCCGCAATCCATCCTTCAAGCCGCTCGCTTTCACGGCAGCACGCCCGCTGACATCATGGATCGCCAGCTTATAGCAGGCAGTGTCCCCCAGCAGGTTGAAGCACTGATGAACTTTGTGGCACGCAACAGTATGGTGGCCGCCCGCATCGTGGGTACTTACAGGGAGGACATACCGCAATACCCTCCCGAAGCACTGCGTGAGGCGGTCGCTAACGCCCTGAGCCATCGTAGTTACTTTGATGTTGCCTACCGGGTTCAGGTCAACATTTTTGCTGAACGCATTGAGGTAATCAGCCCAGGTGGCGTGCTACCAGGCATTGACTTGTCGAGCTTTCGTGGCTTCGCCCGCCGCAACCCACATCTAGCCGAGATGCTCAGTCTGCTGCGTGTGGTTGAGAGTTGGGGAACCGGGTTGGCCCGTATGCGTGCTGCAATGGAGAAGGCGGGCTTGCCACCACCAGTGTTTGAGGATGATCAGTACAGCGTGCGAGTAGTTCTGTTTAGCCGTGAACCTCAAGCCAGCGACGAAGCTGCTGAGTTCCGAACTATCACCCGTGCTGCCCTACCGTCACGTAGCTCCGGTCTGAACAAGCGGCAGGAGGAAGTGATTGCCACTCTACGCGAGGCGGGCGGCTCAACAACCGCCCCACAGTACGGCAGCCGCTTTGACATTTCCAATCAGCAGGCCCGTGAAGACCTGGTGATGATGGTAGAAAAGGGGATATTGGAGCGCAGCGGTCTGGCCCGTTCCACCCGCTACTATCTGGCCGGTAGGAAGGAAGCAACCAACCCCCCAGCGGAGTCTGAGTAGCGGATACTTGCGGATACTTGCGGATACTTGTAGATTCTTGCAGATTCTTGAGCCGCCCGCTTCTCCGTGAACGATGCAGACCTTCTGCGTGCCTGCCTTTAGCTGCGCCGCACCTCAACCGTCGGCTCGTAGTCGGTTGCTTTGCGGGCTTCAAATAGCTGGCTGTAGACCTCGCTCTCTTTGTCCAGCCGCTCATAGACTTCGGCTAGCTGCTTGTCGTCGTACTTGATGACTATGTTGCGGGCTTGGGCCAGTCGGTGGCGCAGCGGGTTGCCTTCTGACAGGCGGCTGTAGACCTGCTCCACTGCTTCGGGGTTGAAGCTGACCCGCTGGTAGGCGGAGCGGTGGCGCACGGTGTAGTGGTCGACCTTGATTGCGCCGCCCTCGCCAAGCTGAGCGGCCAGCCAGTGGCGTAGCTGCTTCTCCTCGTCGGCCAACCGCTGCTGTTCGTCTTGCAGGTGGACGAGATAGCGCGGCATCGGCTAGCACGTCATCCGGGTGTTCGCCTGCTCTTAGCCGCACTGCGTACTGTTCATCCACTGGCAACTCGTAGATAGGCTTCGGTTGTTCCATTGCACTCCCTCTTTTTACATCACCTGTAACTTGAACTCGGAGCAATCGGGGGTTTCAGCACCCTGTTGGCCGGGCAAGCCATTGTAGTGCGAACTGCCCGGCATCACCTACCAGCAGATTAGCGACGTTTCAACACCCTGTTGGCCGGGCAAGCCATTGTAGTCCTGGTGTTTGCCGGTACGCGCCGCTGACCTGAGTTTCAGCACCCTGTTGGCCGGGCAAGCCATTGTAGTGGCGAAGGCAAAGGCGACAATCATGGGGCTACTCCTTTGTTTCAGCACCCTGTTGGCCGGGCAAGCCATTGTAGTGCAGTGGAGGGACACGCACCAACGGCCCGCGCTGGACGCGTTTCAGCACCCTGTTGGCCGGGCAAGCCATTGTAGTCTGTGCCGAAACTGGCAGAGTTGGGGGCGAAGTTCCTGTTTCAGCACCCTGTTGGCCGGGCAAGCCATTGTAGTACGATGATCCAGGTGGCATCCCCTGTACCGATATTGTGTTTCAGCACCCTGTTGGCCGGGCAAGCCATTGTAGTACGTGTAGAGCGGGTGGCTATCCTCCGTTGCTACGCTGTTTCAGCACCCTGTTGGCCGGGCAAGCCATTGTAGTCCGCCACCGACGTACCAGCAAAAGGTACATCCAAAGCCTGAACAACAGCTTGAAGCTGTCTTAGGGCAACGTAGCGGCTCATTGTTGTTCACCTCCTTACCCCTAGCTTATCACTAACCCCTTTTTTTCGCAACTCCCAGTCCTGCGTGAAAAGCCGGGGTATTTGCGAAGCTGATTTGAGCCTGAAGTGGGGCTGATCAGCCCACCTTGTTGCTTCAGCCCCTATCATCAGACCACATTTGCGAAGGGCCGCCCTCAGCCGTGCCGCTAGTGGCAGTGCCGCCAAAAAGGACAACCCTGGTAACATTCCGCTGGCAAGCCTGGATCAATTTCCTCCTCGACCAAACGCGCTCGTTGATCCCGATCATCTATAAACTGTTGACGCAACTCGTCTCCAATGATGTGGAAGTCGCGCTCGATCAGCAACCGCCCTTGCTGGAACTCCACATACACGATGCAACCCAAGTTGACTGGGTACTCGTGCAGGCTCTCCAGCACCAGAGCATAGCCATTCGTTCCCAGGCGGTGGAACTCCTCAACTACCAGTTGCATGAACTTGCCCTCAACAATCTAGCTCGTACCAGCCGTTACCCGCCACCGCATACTTACCCACATGAGTAAGCTGACCCCAAGCCAGCACCTCGCGCAGCGCAGCCAGGTCGCCTACGTAGCGTACCTCACCGACCAACCCGCTGATTCGCAACTTAGCGTCGGCCCGGCTAGAGTATCGCTCAAGCTCGTGCCATCTTGCCCCCTGGTTGGCAACAGCGGCCTGGGCCGCCACCGCTAGCAGTTGCGGCCACGTCGCCTGCCATGCTTGTAGCTGGGCTAGCTGTCGACTGCGTTCCTCAACCCCACTCACTCCACAACTGACTGCCAAGCTCCAGCGCCGCTCCAGCAGCCTGTTGATCAACACGCTCAGAACCGGGCCGAATTGTAGCAGGTCACCTCCCGCCTTAAGCTGGGTTGGAGTCAGGAAGCGAACGGTCAACGCATCTGAGGGCAAGGTTGCGGCAAAGAGGCGCACCTGCTCCGCCGTCACACCCAGCACCGGCAGTATCACTCTTGCTTGCTGGTGGTGGTAGAGCCTCACCTGCTGCCCAACCAGCGGGTTAATAGCCCAAACCTCACGCAGGTTCATCCGACCTGGTTCATGACCAAGACCCAACCCTTGCATTCCCATCTCGCGGGCGGCGGTCAGCAGATAGGGAAAGGTAACGCGGGCATCGCCAAAGAAAGTTAGGCCAAACTCCAATCGCTCCCCTGGCTGGTAGCTAGTTTGACTGGTCAGCGGCGGCTCGATCACGTAGGGGTGGGGCAACTCATGGCCGCGACCCACAAGATTGCCCTCATCGCGGTTCGACATGACCTGCGCGACCGGACAGTTGCCCACGCTGCTGCACGCTGCGCACAGCAACTCGTCACCTTTGCTGGCCGGTAGTGGGCAGAAGCGATCCCGCAACGCGCCCATCAACGCCCCACGCAGGGCTGAGCCTTTGTAAACCTGCAAGGTAAGCGGCGTTGCAACCTCGTAGACGAACTTCATCTGGTTGACGAGCAAACCGTTCAGCGGTGCATCCATGTCAATCCTCCTTGCCTTCCAGCAGCAAGCCAAGTTCCGGACTGTAGTCAGTCATGACAACCTTCGGCCAAGCCTTCTTGCCACCCAGCCGCTCCCTGATCCGATCCTGCTTACGCAGCTTCATGTACTGACCGAAGCTGATCGAAACCAGCAACTCCCGCATCCTGATGCTACCCTCGGCCTCAGCTTGGTTGTACTCTGGCTCAAAGTCTATCGGCAGCAGTTCAATACCATCGAACAACTCATCGAACTTCTTCTCAATATCTTCGTCAGTCTGAAAAGGGCGTAGCTGCTGAAGGATTTGCTGCTCAAAATCATGCTCGGCCTGTGCGTACTCCTCCATCCACCGCTCGGCGATCTTGCCCTGGTAGATAGTGTCCAACCAGCCAGCCACCTTGCTCTCGTCAACCGGCTGATCGTTCACATCATCCTGGTTCAAGATAGCAAGGGTAGCCGCTACCAGTTCTTCCTTGTATACCCCCTGGCCGTCAGAGGGTTCGGTAAAGACTATCACCTCGGCCAATTCGGGCTTGAGGCGGCGACGGTTGATACGACCAAAACGCTGCACCAATGCTTCCAGTGGGGCAGGGTCACTGTACAAAGTATCCAGGTCAATGTCCAGGCTGACCTCGATAGCCTGGGTAGCCACCACTAGTACGGCTCTGCGCTCATCGCTGCGGCTGCCGACTGCCCTGTTGATCACCTGCTCCTTGTCCAGCCGGTCGCGTCCATTGAAGCGGCCATCCAGCAACACGATTTCGCAGTCAGCTTGCAGTATGGCGGTCTTCAGATGCTTGTACAAATCCTGAGCGCGGCTTACAGTATTGACGCAGATGAGGACAGACTCGCCCGCCGCAACTTGCTCCACAATCCCAGCCAGCACCGGCGCGGCGGTTAGTTCACCCTTCCGCACCCGCAAACGGTGGCGACGATAGTCCGCAAAGAGCTTGTTGCGCTCCTCATCCTTCAGCACCGGCAGTTCCGCTAGCTCGTCGCCCAGTGCCTCCTTCAGCCGCTCCTTGATCAACTGGGGGAAAGTGGCCGACATAACCAGGAAGCGGGCATTGAAGTGGCGAGCCATATGCCGGATCATCGGCAGGATGAGGGCAAGTCTTGTCGGCTCATAAGCGTGTATCTCGTCGAAGATGAAGGCGGCATTGAAGTAGTCGGCTAGCAGTGTCTCAAATCCCTTCGATCGATAGAAGCCCTTGAGCATCTGGTAGGGGCTGAAAACACGCACCGGCGGGTAGTTCAGCTTCGCCAGATTGCGGCGCAGCTTTGCCTCCTGCGTCGCCGCTTTGATTTGGTAGCTGTCGCTACTCTCACTGTACTTCTCCATCGCCTTACGATAGAGAGCCAGCAGACTGCGTCCATGCTGCAAACCTACCTGCTCGTACTGCTCCCCGGCAAGCTCCTGATCGGGGAACACCTCCTTCAAGCGAACCTGCATCGCGTTCATACTGGCCTGATAGGGGAGGGTATAGAACAGCCGTGCCAGACCCGGTGCTTGCCCATGCTGCCGAGCCGCCCACAGCAAGGCCGCCTCGGTCTTGCCGCTGCCAGTCGGCGCAGTCAACAGGGCAGAATCGACCTGCTCACTGCAGCCACGCTGGTGCGGCTGGTACCCGTCGAGGCTGGCGGGCAGGGGGTTAGGCTTACGCTGCGCCCAAATCTGTATCAGGTCAGGTGTAGTGAGTGCAAGTTGGGGTAGGGGTGGCGTGTGCGCTGAGGCAGTATGGTCGGACTGCATGACGTAGCCGCGCATCAGCAGTGCGGGGATTGTTTGCTCAAGACTCGGTAGTGGCTTGCCGTAAGGTTCAACCCAGTTCTTGTACTGCCGGATCGCCGCAGCGATGCGATCCGCTGCGGTCTGGTAGAAGCTGTCAACAGTTGCCTCTCGCTCCGGCAGATCAGGTACGGCCACACCGTACTTGGCAAGGTCAAGAGCCACAATCCAGCCAGCTACCCCTTCGGTCAGCCACCGCCAGATGCCTTCCACTGACGACGGCGCGACCTCGGCGACCATCCGCGCCCGATCCTCGTCGTCGCCCTTGTCACCGTATTTGATGATCTCCTCAAGGTCTCGGTGGTGGGCAGCTACTGCCGCCACAACCCACACACGATCCTGGCTGCCAGTTGGGAACATCCAGTCCACGAAAGCTAGTGACAGCACCTCGTGGCGCAGCCCCCAGTTGCCACCCTTACGCAGCATCTTTTGGAAGCCAGTAGCCACCTTGCCGAAGTCGTGCATTAGACAGGCCCAGAACAAACGCTGCCAGAGCCGCTCCTCACCGACAACCTGTGGCAGGTCAGGGCGGAGCAGCACCAGATTGCGCATCCGACTGACCGTGTGCCAGCTATGCTCCTCCAGGCTCTCACCTTTGCTACTCTTAGCCCAGATTTCAGGCAGGTAGATAGGGAAGCTCGGCTGGTTCGTAGTCATAGTTATCCTCCACGAAGCTGTGCCAGACGAGGCCACGCGCCAGCGTGTTGCGATCACGTACTTCAGGGTCAACCCAGGGTAGGGGCGAGTCTGCGTAGCGTCGCACCCGGTTGCTGTCTTTACCAATGGTGTCTGGATCGTCTACTATCTTGCTACTCAAGGCTAGGTAGCGACCAAAGCTGGCTTCGCGGCGGCGGGTGTAGTCCACAAAGCGAGGCATCATTGCTGCATTGCCCGCCAGCACCCTGGTTGACCAGTCATCGTAGGGTAGTAGTGTATGCTCGTAGTAAGCACGCTCGGTCTGTTCCACTGTAATCTGGCTGACGCTGGTGTAGGTGAACAGGTCTTGCGAGCGGCCTAGCACCACCACGTAGCGCGGCTGGCGGAAAGCCTGCTCCCACTCCGGGCGGTTCAGGTAGAGGGTGAGGCGCAGTTGAAAGAGGAGTTCGCGGTGGAAGGGCATGACAGTATTACCAGCGTGTATGTGTTCCATATCCTCCACCTTGCCGCTGTAGGTGAAGTGGTAGGCGAAGCGCAGACCGCGTGGGTCAAGCCACTCGCCCATAGCACTACATAGGTGTCCGTAGATGGTGGCAGGTGGGGGCAACTCATAGCTGGGCTGCTTCTGCCACATAAAGTGGGGGTAGCGGAAGGACGTGACCAACCCTTCGGCGACCACCTTCAACACCTGCATCGTTGCCATGAAGCTACTCCAACCAGGCGGGGTTGTCACCCACCTGCGTGGCGAGTGCCTGCAAGGCCTCGCGTGGATGGAAGATGGTGAACAAATCACGGTACTCCGCCAGGCTGCCACCCTCAGCCAGTTCGCGCTCGAACAAGGCCCGCTCGTCGTCTAGGTAGCCGCGCACCCAGCCGACGTATACCGGCGAGAGCAGATCGTCGCGGTAGACACGCAGCACCTCAGCCAGAGCCGCACTGTTGAGGCGCGGCACGTCCTTGACCGCCTTAACCACATGGCCGAAGATGTTGTTGCCACCCTTCGTCACCGCCATCAACAGCACTACCGGCGTAACGTCGGTGTAGTGCAAGGCCAGCTTCGCGCCACCCTCAATGCGACTCATCCCCTCCAAGAGCAGTTGCACGCGCCGCTGCCGCTCGGCCAGGGGCAGGCGGTACGCCTTCTCTGCGACAATGTGTTCCAACCCGCTTTGCCCGGCGAGATCGCGGCGGTTGTCGTCGAGGTTGCGATAGCCCGTCCGATTGCGGTAGCTGAAGGTGCCAGCGTCGTGCAGATCGAGCGAGAACATCCCCTGCAATGTGGTGCGGTAGAACTGATGCTCGTAGGGGACAGGGTTGCCTTCCTGCCGCGACATCACGCCAAAGTCGCTGGTGATGGTAACAGGCGCGATGGACACGAGGGTGCTAACCCGGAAAGGGGCTAGGCGCGTCACCGTCTCGCTGGTAGGGGTGGCACTCTGGCGAGTGGTGTCGGCGGTGCGCTTGTCTGCTGCCGCCTGCTTCTTCGACTCGGCTCGCATATAACCGAACAGGTCGTCGTCAGCGTAGAGCATTGGGTTGCCGTCGCTATAGGCTACCTTGTCCTCGCGGTAGGTGGGGGAGGCTGCCCAGCCCTCAACCCCGGCGAGGGTCGCCCGCAACCAGGCGCGGTAAGCCTGCGCGGATACGTAGGGATAGCGGCCACCGAGCGTTTGGATGTACTTGGTAGCGACCGAGTTATCGGCGCGTGCGCCAGGGATGTCGTCGCCAGAGTTGTTCAACGCCGACGCAGGTGCGTCGATCAGCATCAGTCCAGTGATAAAGGCCATACCTAAATCCTCCTTATCTATGTCAGCCAACCGCTTGCTATCATCGCTCATCATGTCCGCCATCGTCTCTTGGTTGAGGCGGTTTTGGGCATAAAGCTGCTCGATCATGCGTACCAGGATCAGGTCGCGGGCTAGCGACCAATCCCGATACGGCACTTCCTCACTCTCCTCGAAGATGGTGAGAAAGTTGTCCAGGGTGAACAATGGCGGCTGCTTGCGCTGGGCCGTCTCGTTGTTCAAGTTCAGAAGTACTAGGCGCAGATTAGGGTAGTTCTTGGCCCGGTGGATGGTCTTAACCAGCCGCGAACCAGCATCTGGATGTTCTGCCAGGCGGTCGGCCAGGTTGCGGATCGTGTCTATGCGTGCTTGCTCCATGTTCATCACCTCGCGGAGAAAGAGAGTAGTTAGGGGCCAGGAGAGCAGTTCACTGTCGCGGCCCAGGCTGTAGGTCGTGCGTGGGTCGTCGGCGAACGGTTTGCCAACAGTCCGTAGCGGTCGGCGCAGGAAGTAGCGGTGCAGAAACCGCCGTACTCCCTGTGGTAGGCTGAAAAGGTCATCGTAGAGGTAGTTGCGTCGCTCGTCGGCTTGCTGGTCGCCAGCCTTTGCCTTCGCCACTGCCTCGGCGCGATGGACGATCCCCTGCCAGGCAACATGATATTTGGAGTGTTCAGCCTTGAGGATGAAGCTAACTATCAGGCCCGGCAACTGGTAGATGTCTACATCGGCGTTAGTGCCGTAGTTGGTGAGGTGATAAGCGGTGACTGCCGGTGGTCGGTAGGAGTCCTGCTCCACCATACTGCGATCCCGCTGCACTTTGAGCATGGTGCGGATCAGTAGCGTCTTGGGGAAGCTGTGCTTGGTCAGCTTGTCCTGCGTGGCAATTTGCAACTGCGGGCGGTTTTTGCTCAAGAAGTCACGAGCGATCAGCAGGGTGAAGGCCGGTTGGCCGCTGTGGGCGATCAACGCGCGTCCGTTGCAGTTGGTGGCACCGAGCGGGAACGCCTGAATCGCCAGAATGCAAGCCCCACAGACGGGCAGACCCAGCCCTCCTTCGGGATAAAAGTTGAACACGCTCTCGGCACAAAGCAGCGGGATGTGCTGGCGGAAGGCCAGCATGACGGCAGGTCGGGCGCAGAAGACACAGGGCCGATCCAGTTGAGGTGTGTCGAGTTTGTAGCTGTTCAGCAATTGGTTAATTCCTACTTTGCGCTTCTCCGGCTTGGTTGTGGCGTTAATGAAAGGAGAATTAGGCAGAATTACGTGAAGGAACGAAGACATTGGCTTGACTATATAGAAGCGGGCAAGGTCGCTGCTTACCCCCTGCAAGTCTTCCAGCGTGACCTCGGCGGGGTCAGCCTTGTTGACGTAGGCGGTGATTGTCGCCATCCCCCACATCTACTATGGGGTGGCCGGTGTACTGGATGATCATGGCTGCTCCTCTGTTCGGCACTTGTCTGCCCTTAGCATAGCAGACGAACTTCTCAGATTCTGTTAACTTGCTCGACGAATGTGCAAAATCCGGGTAATTTGCGGTGGCGCGAACAAGATCAGCCGCGATTTTGTGGCGCAAGTCCGCTGGTTCAAGCACGACCACGTTGCTGCCCCAGCCCTTAATCCACGGAATCATCTCTAGCGTCTCTGCCACTTGCACGGTCAAGTCACAGCTACCCTCCTCGGCCAGCAACCAGCCAACGGTGGCGCAATCGCTGAACACCTGGGTTGGGTGCCAGCGCGTCTCCTTCAAGCGGCGGGTCACGGCTGGCTTGAAGTGGAGCCTGACCGTGATCGGCTCCTGCCCCACGTAGTCCGGCCCCATCACGCCCCAAGCCACCGCCAAATAGCGCAGTGGGTCGAAGTCGGCAGGCAAGCTGAAGTGGTCGGGCAGCAGTTCGGCCTCTACAATACGCTCGACCTTGAACACCCGCACTGCATCGCGTTCCTCGCTGTGCGCGATGACGTAGAGGGAGTAGCCCAGCGGCCCCGGCTCAATGTAGTAGGGGTGGATGATCCGCTCATGGACTTCTTCGCTACCTACCCCCTGGTAGCGGATGCGGACGCGCTGCTGCTTGGCCCAGCCACGAGTGACTGCGCTAAAGACCTGGGCAAACTGTGGATCAGGTTCAGCCGCCGCTAGCAAGCTGGTACGCCGCACGTGTTCAGCTATGCTGTGCGGTAGTGAGTCGGCCAGGATGGTCAGCGCACTCACTACTGCTGGGTTAGGTTCATCGCTGTAGCGTACCAGCAGGCGGGCAGCCAGGAACACCGCTGCTGCTTCCTCCAGCTTGAGGAAGACAGGTTGCACTGGCACGACCCAGCCTGGATCGATCATGATGCGACCACGCTCAATGTGCAGCGGGATATCGCGGGAGAGTTCCCCCACGTCGCGGCGGATGGTCATCTCAGCATTGTCGAAGCGGGCCGCCAATTCGCGCAAGGTAAGCGCAGGTCGGTGGGCCAGATGGTTGGCGACCAGGATGTGTTCGATGCTGCGCACCCGCTGCGACTTGGCTAGCTCTGGCATGGTTGTCACCTGTATCCCTGTGTTGATTGTGCCAACTGTTGCACTTGTGTAGTTGCTTATTAAAAGGGTGGCCTTGCCAGCTAGCTGTTGGTAAAGTAGCTTTGGTATTTGAATCTAGCATAATTCGGTAGAGAAGTCAAGTTCGTTAGAAACCTGCTGCACTCTCACCTTCAACCTGCGCTCGGTTGGTTGCTGCTTGCGCTGCTTTGTGCTAGAATAGGCCGTACCCGCAAACCGCTTGGAGGATGAACCATGCCGACCACCCCCCGCCCTGACAGCCGCACCCGTTTTGTTGAACTGCTACGCGACAACATCCTCAAGCTCGATCTCGCTGCCAAGCTAGACTTCGGCATCTACCGCATCCTCAACTACCGCCAGCAGGAGATTGATGATTACCTCAACAAGCGGCTGGCTCCGCGCATTGATGCGGTTCTTAGCCGCAAGGCGGGCGATGCGCTAGCTGCCGCGCAGACGAAGCGGGATGACCTGCTGTTGCTAGTCAAGGCGAAGGCCGACGAGGAGGAAGTGACCGCCGGTGCTTTCCTTGCCGACGGCACGCTCAACCCAGCCATGACTGCCTTCAAGGTTGGTCGCGACTACGAGCAGGCCGAAGCCGAAGTGCGGAAGCTACAGGCTGCCACCGTTGTTGGCAACAGCGAGGAGAGCAACCTCTACAACACCCTCTACAACTTCTTCACCCGCTACTACGCCGACGGCGACTTTATGCCCCAGCCGCGCCGTAGCCGCACCACTCATTATTCGGTTGCGTATTCGGGCGAGGATGTTCATTTTCACTGGCGTAGCCGAGGCAGCCACTACATCAAGTCGAGCGAGAATCTCTCCGCCTACGCCTTCCGGGTTGGTAGTCTGCGGGTCAGCTTCGAGTTGCGCCGCGCAGATGTCGAGCAGAACAACGTCAAGGGGCGTACCCGCTACTTCTTCCCTCTTGTCAAAGAAGTGCAGACCGATGCCGCCGCCGGTACGCTGGTTATACCCTTTGAGTTCCGCCCGGCCACCGCCGCCGAGGAGAAGTTGTACGCCCGCAAGAACGGCAACGGCGCAGTAAGTGAGGTTGAGACCGAGGAGACTAATGGCAATGGCAATAGCAATGGTGGTGTGAACGGCAATGGTAAGATTGATCAGAACAAGCTGCTTGAGGCAGCGGTGGATGAGATGCAGAAGCGTGGCAAGCTGGCTGATCTTGACCGTAACCTGCTGCTCAACAACCTGCGGCGGTTTGCTCAGAAGCAGCGCAGCGACTACTTTGTGCATCCCCACCTGGGTGCGTTCCTGCGCGGTGAACTTGATTACTACCTCAAGGATGTCTTCTTCGACTTGAGCGGCCTAACCAGTGCCGAGCAACTAGCCCGCCGCTATGAGCAGTACACCGCTTTGCGAGATATAGGCCACGAGATTATCGGGCTGTTGGAGCGGATCGAGCAGGTGCAGGCGCGTTTGTTCGAGAAGCGCAAGTTCGTGCTGGCAACCGACTGGCTGATCCCCCTGCGCCAGATCGCCACCGAGCATCACCCGCGCCTGCTGGAACTGGCGGCGCAGCGGCAGCCCGATCAACCGGAGACGCAGGCCGAAGCCTGGCAGCGGTTGTTCGCGGTGCAGGTGGATGCGAGCAACATAGCCCAGCAGCCGACGCTGGTTGTCAACAGCCGCTACTTCCCGGCTGACTTCACTGCGCTGCTGCTGGCGGGCTATGACGATCTGGACGCGGCCACCGACGGCCTGCTGATCCACGCCGAGAACTACGCCGCCCTGCAAACCTTGAGCGCGGGCATGGCGGGCAAGGTCAAGGTCATCTACATTGACCCGCCCTACAACACCGGCAACGACGACTTCATCTACAAGGACGACTTCGACCGCCACTCCACCTGGCTGACCATGATGGAGGAGCGGCTGCTGCTTGCCCGCGACCTGCTGACCGACGACGGCGTGATCTTCGTCAGCATTGACGACAACGAGCAGAGCCGCCTCAAGGAATTGATGGATTTGGTGTTTGGGGTGGAGAACTTCGTCGGCTCAATCGTCTGGAAGAAGAAGACAAATGGCAACAACATGGGCTACATACCACCTGTCCATGAAGTTATACTTGCTTACGCCCGCGTCGCAGAACAATGTAAGCTGTATGACTTGGCTTTGTCAGAAGAATATATCGCAAGGTCGTACTCCAATCCTGACAATGACCCACGTGGTGTTTGGACTACGACCGATCTGTCAGCTAATCACGTCGGCCCGTACTTCCCTATCAAGAACCCTAAGACAGAGGTGGATTATTATCCACCAAACGGTCGTTACTGGGTATTCTCTAAAGAAGAAGTTGATAGGAGAGTACAAGATGGCCGCATCATCTTTGGCCGTAGAGGTGTGACCGCGCCCGTTCAAAAGAAGTTTAAGAATGAGGCTGTACTATCCGTTAGAGCGGAGTCGTGGTGGGACAGCGAGACTTTTTACAACGAGGTCGGTACAGAGGAGATTAAGCATCTCCTAGAGGCGAAAGCCTTTGACAACCCTAAGTCTTCTAAGCTCATAGGTCAACTACTCAGAATAAGCAGTGTAGACCGTGACTCTGCACTAGACTTCTTCGCAGGCAGCGGCACAACCGGCCATGCGGTGATCAACCTCAACCGCGAGGACGGCGGCCAGCGACGGTTCGTCTTGGTCGAACAGGGCAGGCACTTCGAGACCGTGCTGCTGCCCCGCATCCAGAAGGTCATGTACAGCCCGGCGTGGAAGGACGGCCAGCCGCAGCCGGGCGGGATGCTGCCGCAGCCGGAGTGGGTCGAGCGGTCGCCCCGGCTGGTCAAGGTGCTGCGCCTTGAGTCCTACGAACAGTCGCTCAACGCGCTGGTCACGTCCCCCGCCGAGGGCCAGATCGCCTTGCCGCCCGAACCCGACCTGCTGCGCTACCTGCTCCCGCCCGACGAGGAAGCCACCCTGCCAGCCGCGGGTAGGCCGAGCGTGCGCCCGACGGTGCTGCTCAACCCAGCCGCACTGGAACGCCCTTTCGACTATCGCCTACCTGGTGGCGAAGCGGACGGCAAGCCTGTAGACCTAGTGACGAGTTTCAATCTCCTACGAGGCCTACACGTCCGCCGTCAATACGCTGTGCAGGCGGGCGGTCGCCGCTATCTGCTAGTAGATGCGCTGGAAGCTGACGCGCCGGTGCTGGTCGTCTGGCGCGACCTGCACGAGCCGCCCTACGACCCCACCGCTGAACGCCACGACTTTGCTGCTGCTATGGCCGCAGCCGGGCTGGATGTTGCCGCCTATACTACAGTCTACCACAACGCCGACATGGTGCCGGATGTTGCCCGCGACACCACGATCCGCCTGCGATCAGTAGACGACCTGTTCCAGCAAGCGATTGACCCCGCCACCCGCCCCAGCAGCGAGGAGGAGTCATGAGTCGCGCCCGCAAGGTCAAAGTCAGCCAGCCGCTCGACGAGAGCCTGGTGCTGTTCAGCTTCATCAGCGACCTGCTGGGTGATGGTAGCTTCAAGGACTTCAGCGACACGGCTGATACGTTGACACGGGTCGGGTCGGGCTACCGCGATGCCGAGGGGCAGAGCCTCTACTTCAGCGCGATCAAGGCCCGCAGCTATGCTTTCAAGAAGCCGCTGACGCTGGCAGATCTGCGCCGCTACGATGCTAACATCCTGGCCCACGAGGAGGAGATCGCCCGCAACCGCGCCCGCGCCGCCAATGGCTACGCCGACTTCGAGCATCTCAAATACTTCCAGTATCTGGCCGCCCTCTACACCGAAATCTATCTGGATCGCTACACCCACGACCGGGCGGGGCTGCTGGCTGATCTGGAAGCCTACCGCACCCGCCGCTTCGCCGACTTGGGCAGCTACCTGCCCGACCCGGGCAAGAAGTACCCCGGCTACGACCTGGGGCGGTTGGCCTACTGGATGGCGACCGGCGCGGGCAAGACGCTGCTGATGCACATCAACCTGCGCCAATTCCGGCACTACAAGCCGTTCAAACCGGGCAAGACGATCCTGATCACCCCAACCGAAACCCTGTCGCGCCAGCACGTTAATGAGCTTTGCGCCAGTGGCTTCAACGCCCTACATGGACTTGACCCCGCCAGCGAAAGTGCTGATATACTGGTCACGGAGATCAGCAAGCTCTATGTCGACGACCAACCGAAAGCCGGGAGCAAGGGCCGGGGCAAGGCTGCGGTCAGCAAGCCCACCAGCCAATACTCCGGCTCCAACCTGGTGCTGGTGGACGAAGGCCACAAGGGGACAGGCGGGCAGGACGGCGATGAGCGGGCCTGGCGCACGATCCGCGAAGAACTGGGTAGGGACGGCTTCACCTTCGAGTATAGCGCGACCTTCGCTCAGGTAACAGAAGGCAACGACGAACTACTCGGCCTCTACAGCCATGCCATCCTCTACGAGTACGCATATCGACGCTTCAACGAAGACAAGTATGGCAAGGAGCCGCGCATCTTCAACATCGGCAAGCAAACCAACCTCTACGGCGAACCGCTGCTGCTGGCCGGACTACTCACCTTCTACGAGCAGTACATCTACTATCGGCGCGACCAAAAAGCCCTGCAACCCTACAACCTGACCGCGCCGCTGATGATCTTTGTCGGTGCCTACGTCAACGCTAGTAAGCAGGCCGACCGTAGCGAGGTACTGGATGTGGTGCGCTTCCTTGACCGAGTGCTGCGCGACCAAGCCTGGGCCGAGGCAGCCGTCGCTGCATTGCTGAGTGGCGACAGCAGCTTGCAGCAGGTTGGCGGCTTCAGCCACCGCTACCGCTACCTGCGCGAAGTGTATGCCAGCAATGCCGCCGCCCTCTACCGCGACCTGTGCCAGCATCTGTTCCACGGCGCGGGCGAATTGTGGCTACATCCGCTACAAGGGCCGGGCGTGGAGGGTGAGATCGGCCTGAAGCTGGCCGACAGCGAAGACTACTGCGGGGTGATCAACGTCGGCGACGCAGCCGGGTTCCTCAAGCTGGCCGAGGGCGACGTGCGCGAGGGTCGTCGCGTCAACGTCGGTAAGGCGGAGGCGATACGCGGCTCACTGTTCGACACAATCAACCGCCCAGACAGCACGATCAATTTCCTAATCGGTTCCAAAAAGTTCATCGAGGGGTGGAGTAGCTGGCGGGTATCGGTCATGGGCCTGCTCAACATCGGCAAGACCGCCGGGGCGCAGGTGTTGCAACTGTTCGGGCGCGGGGTGCGGCTCAAGGGGCTGAACCTCAGCCTACGCCGCTCATCAGCGTTCACCGACCTTACCCACCCAGCGCACATCAACCTGCTGGAAAGCCTCTATATCTTCGGCCTTAAAGCCGACTACCTGGACAGCTTTTATACTATGCTGACGAAGGAGCGCAGCCCGCTGGCGGCGGAGACTGTCCGCATTCCCCTGCCGATCAGAGTAACGGCCAACCTTGAGCAACTGGGCCTGAAGGTGCCAGCGGTGCCGCCGGAGTTCGATTTCTTGCAGCGAACAATGGTGTTCGACCCCGACCCCGACCACCTTGTGGTGGAAGCTGCCAATCTCAGCATTAGCGTCAAGCAGACCAACAACAGGGAAGCTAGCGCGGACACTGTAGAACTGCGATCCACCAGCTTCCCGCTGCACGCGCTTGACTTCGACGCGCTGTTCGCCCACGCAATGGCGGTCAAGCGCAAGCAAGGGGCGGGTGGTCAGCCCCCCATGCTCAACCTCTACATCAGCCGCGAGGCGATCCACCGTTTCTTCAAGGACGTGGCGACGGTAATTGCGCCACCGGAAGTGCTGGCGGCCAAAGAAGCACGCTACCGAACTGCGCTGCAACGTGCCGCCGAGGATCGGTTGGCTAGCGGTATAACGTCGTTCTACTATCAGGTACGGAAGCTAGCCGAGACTGTGGCAATGGCAGCATCGCCGCTGCAACTAACCGACAACCCTAACTTCCCCTACAATGCCGAACGCAGCCAGTACGAGTACACCTTGAGCGGCCCCTTCGCTGTTGTGCAGCAGGTCAACAACCTGATCAGTGGCGGTAGCATTGTGAAGGAGGACTTCCGTAAGCCACTACCACGCTTCTACATTCGCGACGCTGCTGGCACCGACATCCACCTCTACAACCCGCTGTTGCCCAGGGAGGGGCTGAATATTGCGCCGCTACCTGCAACTGACCCCGCTCACAACGGCGGTCATGTACAGCAAACTGAACTCAAGGTTGAGCCAACTGGCCTGGTCGAGAGTGAAAGCCTGTTTGTACTGGATTTGCAGGCGTGGTGGCGGAACCGGCAAGCTACGCCGGAGTGGGCCAGCTACGAGGTGTACGTGCTACGTAACCAGTCCAACAGCGGGATCGGCTTTCGGTTTGTTCCCCGCAGCGGCTTCTACCCGGACTTCCTACTCTGGTTGAAGGAGCGCGGTAGTGACCGTCAGGTACTCGCCTTCGTCGACCCAAAAGGGTTGGACAAATCCTTCGACTGGAGTAAGGTCAACACGCTGGAGTACATCGAAGGTTTGAGTGCAAGCACCGGGCTGTCAATCGCCGCCTACATCGTCACCCCCAGCACTATGCAAGACATCAGCAAAACTGACCCTTCCCTCAACCCGCGAAGCCTGGCAGCCAAGAACGTGTTGCTGCAACGACCCCAGCCGCCTATGGCTAGTGCCTACGAGTACATAGAGGTGATCATGCAGCAGATGCACAGCCTGCTAACCGGCTCCACCTCACCAAACCCCCCTCAAGGCTTGGTAGAAGAACCTGATACATCAACTGGTGCGTAAGCCAAATCAATCAGCAGCTTGAATATGGAAGCTGCCGCTTGCAGAAACCTGTCTGTTTCAGCCGTGTCCACCCGTCCAACAGCCACAACCTGCCGCAAGGTGATAGACACTTTACGGTAGCGGATTGCCCAACTGCCGTCTGCGTTTCTACTGGTAGTAGGCTGCTCGTTATTGCTACTTGTAGATTGTCTCTCATCCATGTTCTTCTCCTTGCTCAATCCAGCTTCTTGGCACAACAAAGAGCGGCCACAACATGACCGCCTTAACCTTGTGCTATCATCTATCTCCGCCCGCCGCTAACCACCACCGGCACCTCGGCATCTTCGTCGTCGCCCACCACCAGCTCCTCACCCTGCGTTGCTTCTGCGTCCGCAACAGGTAGCAGGTAGCGGTATGCTTCGGGTACAAGGTCAAGGTCGTCAGCATCCTGCACCGCCAGGCGCGTCCACGCCGCCACGTTCTTCGTCACCGGGCGCATCTTCGGCAGCGCAGCCAGTAGTGCGTCCGCACCACATAGCCCTTCGTCCCAGCGTAGTTCGTTGGCCTTCAGCACCAAGCCCTCAAGCTCGGCAATGGTCTGCCCCCGCGTCTGGCTGATCAGGGTCGTCAATGCGTCGTTGGGTAGCTCCTTGTCGGCTCCCAACAGACCGCTATGGTGGGCCAGCCTCATCAGCACCGCGCCACGTTCCTGATCGCCGGGCGGGGTGAAGGGGATGCGCTTGTCTATGCGTCCGCTGCGGAAGGCGGCATCCAGGAGGTCAGGGCGGTTGGTGGCGAACACCCAGATGATGCTGCCCCTATGGTCAGGGTCGCTCATGAACTCGATGATCGCCTTGAACACACGGTCGCTTACCCCACTATCGCCACTTGCCCCCTCGCCGCGCCGCAGCGACTGGTCAACTTCATTAATGAAGACAATGCCGCCCATGCTCTTGATCAGCCGCAAGGCTTTGGCAAGGTTGCGCTCAGTCGCACCCACCAGCCCGGCGTACAACCTCGCAGAGTTGAGGATGATAAAGTTGGTGCCAAGCTCCTTCGCAAACGCCTCAGCGACAAAGGTCTTGCCCGTGCCAGCCGCGCCAGTGAACAGCAGACCCTTCGGCAGCCGAGCGGTATTACCCGCTTTGTACGCCTGCACTACCTTCTCCAAGTAGCTGACCACGTGGGCTAGCCCACCGACCGCTGTCCAGCCCCAGCGTGGCTCGCGTAGCTCGACCACATCCTCGTACTCAGCCCGGATAATCGCGTCCTTCTCGCGCTTGATCAGCCCGGCGTTCATCTCGCCAGCAACGTCGGCAAGCAGCATCATGTTCTCGACCTGATAGTTGGAGAGACCGGCGGTAGCTCGGGCCAGATAGCCAGCATCCACATCCGACCAGCGGAAGGTGTAGCGACCCGCCCCCTGCCCTTCCTGAAGTAGCATCTCGATGAAGGCTTGGCGTGCTGCGCTATCCGGTGGCGGCACTTCGACCAGCCGGTAGCCGGAGTTGGCTTCGCGTAGGCGGCTGTGCAGGCTCTCCACGCTGTCCGTCACCAGATAGAGGGGATTGGCGGCATCACGCAGTTCGCGGCTGAGGCCCATGCGTAGAGCATACACCAGTGCGTCACGGTCGTCGGGGCTGAGTTGCGCGGCGGGTGCATCAGGGAAGATGGTCTCGGCGTAGTTGATGATGACCGCCACCTTGCCGCGCCCCTCTTTGCTGGTCAGCAGTTGCTCAATCAGCGGAAGTGCCTGCGCTGGACGGCGGCTCTGGCTGAACACATCATCAACTTCGTTCGGAGTGGGACGTGGGCCGGAGTTGAGGTTGCGTACAGCCTGCTGCATCAAGGCACGCGGGTCGCTGGCACTAGCAACAGGCTACGCACCAGAGTTGAACCGAGCGGAGCGGGTCTTCCAAGAGGTGCGGCGCAAGCTGGAGGGGCGAGTGTACGTGAACCTGGCGGCTAAACAAGCAGTAGCGGAGGCTTACCTGAAGGAGCTAGCAGCGGACAGTAAGCGCATTAGAGAGTTGGTAGGCTGGGGTTGGCTCGAGGAGGACCTTGCCAGCCTGCCGGAACATAATGTCTAACCTAACGCAATTGGTGTTAGTCTAAATCCCTTGACTCTCACACTATGTTAGGGCTTAGAATAGCAGGGTGTACACGCTACCCACCGGAGGGGACAACGATGATCAAAATCGGCGATTTCTCGCGCCTCAGTCGCGTTTCGGTCAGGATGCTGCGGCATTATGACGATATGGGGCTGCTCAAGCCAATGAAGGTGGACGAATGGACGGGCTATCGCTACTACTCGTTTGACCAGCTAGCCCAGCTTAACCGCATCCTTGCGCTCAAAGACCTCGGCATTTCGCTAGAGCAGATAGGCCATCTGCTCAAGGAGGGCGTGCCGCTGGCTCAATTGCAGGGGATGTTGCGGCTGAAGCAGGCGGAGTTGCAACAACACGTTGGCGAGGAACAGGCCAGGCTGCAGCGGATCGAGTCGCGCCTGCGCCAGATTGAACAGGAGGGTTCGATGAACGAGTACGAAGTAGTGATCAAGCCGGTTGAGGAGTTGACCATCGTCAGCGTTCGCGAAGTCGTGCCGAGCGTCGTCGGAGTGCAGGATTGGTTCGGGCAGCAGTACGGGTGCATCTTCGGCTGGCTGAGGCCAGCCGGATTGCAGCCAGGGCAGGCAATGGCTCTCTACTACAACCTCGAATACAGCGAAACGGACATTGACACCGAGGCTGCTGTCGTCGTCTACGGCACAACCACCGCCGAGCCGAGCGACAGCGTGCAACTCCGCACTTTGCCCGGCGGTCAGATGGCCGCCACCATCCACAAGGGTAGCTATGACGACATCATCAATGCCTACACCGCCGTCGGTCGCTGGCTGGAAGCCAACGGCCATAGTAGCGGCCTGCCGATCCGCGAAATCTACCTCAGCATGGGCGATGACGGCAACTCGCCTGTCACCGAAATCCAGTTTCCCCTAGCGTTACCCTCACCCCCGACCCCCTCTCCTGAAACCAGGAGAGGGGAGCTATAGGAGTATGCCAATGGTCGCAATTGATATGAAGAAGGAACTGAAAGAGTTGTACAACCCTTCGGCCAAAGAGGTTGGGGTGGTGGATGTACCGGCAATGAGCTTCCTGATGCTGGATGGCAACGGCGATCCCAATGGCCCAGCGTTCGCGGCAGCTACTGCCAACCTCTACGCCGTCGCCTACGCCCTCAAGTTCAAGGTCAAGCGCAGCAACCCCGACCTTGACTACGCAGTGATGCCGCTCGAAGGGCTGTGGTGGGTGGACGACGTTACCGCCTTCAACATACATGGTGATCGTAGCGGTTGGCACTGGACGCTGCTGATCGCCCAACCGGAGTCTGTCGCCGCGCCGCTGGTTGCCGATGCGCTGACCGAGGTTGGCCGGAAGAAGCCGCAGCTAAACCTTGACGGCGTGCGCTTCGAGCGGTACCACGAGGGGCAAGGCGCGCAGATCATGCGCATCGGGCCGTATGCCAATGAGGAGCCAAGCATCAGCCGCTTGCACGACTTCATCCAGAGCAACGGCCAGCAACTGCGCGGCAAGCACCACGAAATCTACCGAGGCGACCCGAGCCGTGCCGCCCCGGAGAAGCTGCGTACCATCATCCGCCAGCCGTTCGCCTGAAGCCCTCACCGCACGCCCCTCGACCAAACCAGGGTGAGGGGCATTTTGATTGCTAATCCTGACACTAGATGTCTATTGTGGTAGGCTATACTACTTTGGCGTGGGCTGACCATTCGTAGTCAGCCGTTGAAAGCTGTTAGTGCTACCGAAAGGGGAGCAATGAACGATAGAGGAGCAACGATGAGCGACGATCCTCTGTCTTATTACACCGGCCAGAGCTTGATCAGTGATCTTGGCCGCTACGCTGCGCTGTTCGACGATCTGCCAACCGATGTGCCGACCCTGTGCGTGATGCTACAAGGGCTGGTCGTCCATTTCGGGCTGGGTAGTCTGCACGGTGTGATTATCAGCCCAGAGCGACAGGCCGAGGTCAATACCAGCTGGGTTGAACCGATCCTGGCCTGCATTGTGGAGCTTGACGACGCTCCGCTGACCGTGCCACGTCCTCCTGAACGCCGCTTCGTCGGCTGCTGCCGCGACTTCAGTCTGCTACTGACCGCCTGCTACTGACCGCCATCCTGCGGCATCAGGGTATACCAGCGTGGTTCGAGCAGGCTGATGTTAGCTTCACCCAGCGCAGCGGCCACGGCGCGGCGTTGGCGTTCGAGCGGAGTAAGCTGCTCACTGGCAGGTGGGGTCGGTTGAGCGATTTGGTCAGGCGCGGGCAAGCCTGCTGATGGCAACAACGAAGGCAGC